>JAFPCM010000101.1 GCA_017390185.1 Muribaculaceae bacterium | reverse complement strand
CCACTTCGTGGCAGAGGGACACTTGACAACACAACGACCCCGGAAACACTAGGTTTGTGCACCAGCAAGTCCTCCACTGCTTTTTGCGGAGAATTTTCGGAGCAAAAAATAGGGGAGGTGGGGCAAAGCCCCGGAGGGGTTGGGTATAAACTATGTGCCAATAAGTATATAATAACCAAAATATTTTTTGCCGAAAAGTTGTGTAATCAGCAAAAAATCACTAACTTTGCATGCAATTTTTCCGTATCGGGCTCAAGAACAAGCAGTGACGCATCGATAAGCGACCTCGCCCGACGGGTTAACTTATAATAATTTTATAAATCAAAATGTACGCAATCGTAGAAATCCAAGGACAACAGTTCAAAGCAGAAGCTGGTAAGTTCTTGTATGTACACTTCCTCGGCGAGCAAGTAAAAGAAGGCGAAACAGTTGAATTTGACCGTGTTCTCCTCGCTGAAGCCGACGGTGCTGTTAAAGTAGGTGCTCCCACCGTAGAAGGAGCAAAAGTAGTTTGCGAGGTTGCTGAAAGCCTCGTTAAAGGTGAAAAAGTAATCGTCTTCAAGAAAAAAAGACGTAAAGGCTATCGTCGTAAAAACGGCCACCGCCAATACTTCACCAAAGTAGTTATTAAAGAAGTAGTTGCATAACCCTCTAAAATCTTAAGAAAATGGCACATAAGAAAGGTGTAGGTAGTTCAAAGAACGGTCGCGAGTCAGAAAGCAAACGACTCGGCGTTAAGATTTTTGGCGGTCAATACGCTAAAGCAGGTAACATCCTCAAACGTCAGCGTGGTACAGTTCACCACCCCGGTCAAAATGTTGGCATGGGCAAGGACCACACACTCTACGCTCTCGTTGACGGTACAGTTCTCTTCACTGAAGGCAAAAACGGCCGTCGCTTCATCAACGTAACTCCCGCTGAGGCTTAATATTTATTGCCTCATCGCTAAACTACAACAAATGGCGGTCTCACTATGAGGTCGCCATTTTGATTTTTAACCACTCATCTCCACAACCATGAAAACAGTCAAAACCATTGCCTTCGCGGCTGCATTAGCCTCAGTAGGCACTCTCGCCGCAAAAACCCCGCTCAACATTTATCGTGGCGAACAAGACACCGTTTATAAAGCCAAGCACATAGTAGTTGCCACCACTGCCCCAGGCAACAAAGCAACCATCAACGGTCAAGACGCCCATGTGTATAAAACCGGCGCATTTGGCGCACAAGTAGACCTCGCAAAAGGCAACAACACCATAACCGTAACGGCAACCAACGGCAAAAAAACAGCTAAAAAGACATTCAATGTATTCTTGGCCGACAACCCCACACCAAAGCAGCCCGAAGCCGAACCCGAATACACTCCGTTTGACCAACCTCGCTATATCACAACACGCGATGGCGCCTACCTGCAATATGGCAACGGCGGCGACCGACTCGGCGGCTCAAAAATGGGCTACCTTGACAGCGACATAACACTCAAAGCCGTCGGACAAATAGGCAAACTATATAAAATCGAGTTATCCGACAACCGTTGGGCCTATATGCCCCTATCATATACAAACCCGAGCGACAAATCAACCAAGCATGTCAACACCGGCAGCTGGTCAATCAGCAACACCGGTCGCACCGATCGCGTGTCAATCTCACTCCCTTGCCGACTGCCCTACCGCTCATGGGCTCAACTCGACCCAACAACTATCTGTGTCGAAATATTCGGTGCAATGAACAACAGTAACTGGATAACAACTCGCGGTCAACTCGGCATTATTGACTATATCGACTGCCAACAAACCGATAGCGACGTGCTTAAAGTAATCATTAAACTGCGCGACAAATACTCATGGGGATATGCGGTTAAATACATCGGCAACAGCCTCACCATCGATGTGAAGCACACCCCGTCGCTCGATCTCAAAGACATGACTATCGGCCTTGACGCAGGTCACGGCGGAGAAAACCCAGGGGCAAAAAGCGCCACAGGACTTACCGAAAAAGACATCAACCTCGACATCACCCACCGCATTGCAAACCTATTGCGCCAGCGCGGAGCAAAAATAGTATTCAGCCGCGAAGGCGACACAGGCCCATCAATGTCAGAGCGTCGCAAGATATTTGCCGAAGCCAACATCGACTTGCTCATCTCAACCCACAACAACTCGGGAGGCTCGCCATTGACAACAATGGGCACAAGCACATATTACAAACATGTGAGCGACCGTGTCCTCGCACAATGCATGCTCAACCGATTGTTGGAACTCGACCTCAAAAACTTCGGTCTGACAGGCAATTTCAACTTCTCGCTCAACTCTCCCACCGAGTACCCCAATGTGTTGCTCGAAGTGCTATTCATGAGCAGCCTGCCCGAAGAAGAGAAACTTGCCGACCCCGAATTCCGCCAAAAAGTGGCCGAAAAAGCAGTGCTCGGTCTTGAAGACTACCTCAACAAGGTCAAAGAATCGCTCTAAATAACCAACAAAATAACACGAGAAATGCACCTTTAGTCGATTAAAGGTTCATTTCTCGTATATTTTTGTGCAAAAAACATGCTCATACGCCGTCAAATGTTGCATTTTTATAATTTTATACCTAAATTTGCAAAAGGTAATTTGAATAATCAAACACTGCAGTGAGATTCCGCCCTCAATCGACAGAATCTCCCGTAAGTGAGTTGACATTCATTGAGTGATTTAAATGATCAAAATTCAACCTTGTCATAAATCGGTGCATAGAATGAGAAACATTATATGCTCCGTTTTTTTATTGCTTTCATTGACCATAATGGCCAATGAGAACCATAATGTCGTGCTTAACGACTCGTCGGTTGCCAACATCTCAAAAATCTATTATCCAGTCAATAAGGTCACTGTTTATGAAATTACATGAACAATCCGGCCGAGCTTGAGAACATCAAACTTCACCTGGAAAAATCATCTCGCATCGATAGTATCACGATCTATTCATATGCATCGCCCGAAGGTCCTTACAGCTGGAACGTGTGGCTCGCCCGCGAACGTGGTAAAACGGCCAAACGATACATCTTGTCTCACGTTCCAAAGACACGCAACCTTCCCCCATCGTTAATCAAAGTCGACCCAACGCCCGAAAACTGGGCAGGCATGCGCCGTGAAGTCGTGAAACTTTACAATCGCCCCGACAAAGAGCAAGTACTCGAAATCATCGACCGCAAAGGCATTCATGATGAATATCGCAAACATTTGCTGAAACAACTTGACGGCGGCAAATCATGGCGTTTCATACTTCGCAACATCATGCCCCAATTGCGTCATGCCACATGGATTGCCGTGTGGGCTCCCGTAGAGAAAACCATCGCCACTCTACCTCCCGACACCTCATTGGCGTTAAACCCCTCCAGCCTGATCGGTCCTCTTGAACCGTTAAAAATCGAGCCGGTGCCCATCGCCCCCGAAGCAAGAGACACCGTGACCATCTTGGCTCTGAAAACCAATATGCTTTACGACGCAATAACGTGGTTTAACTTTGCGGTAGAAGTTCCGTTCAGCAAACACTTCTCGGTATTATACTATCACCAATTCCCCTGGTGGCGTTGGGGCGAAAGCCGCAACGAGTATTGCAACCGTTTCTTGAGCATCGGCGGCGAAGCCCGTTGGTGGTTTAAGCCACAGCCACGCCCGTCGTCACCCAAACTCAAGAAAAGAGACCGCCTAATGGGCCATTTCCTCGGATTATATGGCGAATCGGGCAAATGGGACTTTGAGCACAAACGCGACATCTGTTATCAAGGCGAACATTGGAGTGCCGGCATAAGCTATGGCTACTCAATGCCCATATCTCGCCACCTCAACCTCGAGTTTTCGGTATCGGCAGGCTATGCATCAATCGCCTATCGCGGCTACACACCGTCGCCCGACTATTCTATCCTATGGCGCGATTACGCCAAAACCGGACGTTGGCACTATTTTGGGCCCACCAAAGCCCAAATCTCGTTGGTTGTTCCGTTTAGAGTAAGTTATAAAAAGAAAAACATCTAATGAGCGGCAAAGTGAAGATATTATCCCTTTTGGTACTGATGCTGATGGCATTGGCTTTGCCATCGTGCTTTCACCGTCCACTCGAAGACCCCTATAGCGCCCACTACATTCGCGTGTATATCGACGAGCACATCAAGAATGTGACCTACGGATTTTATGACGAGACGCGCGACAAACCTGCTCACATCCGCCCCACAGTGTTGCGCGTGGTGCTTGCCGACCCCATCAGCGGCCGCATTGTGAGCGAACGATATCTGCAAACAACAGGCGAAGATGAAAAAGGATACTACTTCGAAGGTTACATTGCCGCTGAGGTTGGCACCTACAATCTAATGGTGTATAGTTTCGGCTCTGAGAAAACAAAACTCCGCAATGAGCAGAACTACACAACCATGCAGGCCTACACCAACCCCATTTCCGAAAACTTCTATCAATATTTTCCTCAGATACAGTCAAAAAACGACAACCAGGAGATCAGACAATGTCCCGAGCACCTCTATCTGGCGACTTGTGAACCGATTAACATCAAGCAAAAGCTTTATGTCGACACCCTATACAATGCCGAGGGCAAACATTTCACAGCCAAAACAATTGCGTTGAGTTATTATTTGCAAGTGAAAATCAAGGGCTTTGAATATGTCTCGACCGCAGTGTCGCTCATGAGCGGTATGGCCGGATCAAAGACCATGCACAACCGCGCAATGAACGAAGCCGACCCCGTAAACATTTTCTTCAACCTCAAATACACCGAAGTCGAAAACTCTCGCGACGGAAACTCAAAGACCGCCGTACTTTATACTACTTTCAACACATTTGGCAAACTACCCAAAGAAAACAACATATATACGCTAAACTTTGAGTTTACGCGTTCCGACGGCAGCACTCAAACCGAGTCAATCGACATCACATCAATGTTTGACGAGCCGCTGGTCAAATATGAGCAATGGATTTTGCTCGAAAAAGAAATCGAAATCACACCAACCGAATCCACCGGCGGATTGAAACCAGGCGTCGACGGATGGGGTGACGTGTGGTCAGACATCGAATTATAAACACAATAAATAATATACATTTACCAACTAACTAAAACATTATGAAAAAAATCTTATTGGTAACGGCAATCGCAAGCATATCTCTTGCAAGTTGCGTAAACGACGAGGCTGCTAACCCTCAAAACTTTTTAAAGCAAAAAATCGTTTTTGACACTCCCGTGCTTTACAACAATGAGTCACGTGCAATCGAGTATGGCGAAATCGGTCCTAACACCGACAAACCCATCTACCCCTCAACCGAACAATTCATCATCTATGCCAACTCTTATGAAGGCGCATTTGCCGGCTGGAGTGCTGCAAACGACGCCGAGTTCAGCGGCACAGCTATCGCTTATGTTGACGACGTAAACGGTTGGGCTCCCAAAAATGGTGACAAATACTACTATTGGGAAAGCGGAAAGAAAATGGCATTTGCCGCTTGCTCTCCCGCCGACTTGGAACAAGACGCTACTTGGACCGAAGCAAAACGCTATTATGGCGCAACAGGTCTCACTATTGAAGACTTTGTGATTGCAAGCGAACCCGAGAAACAATTTGACCTCATGTTCAGTACCCGCACATGCGACCACGAGTCAACACCCACAACTACAAACGGTAGCTACAACGGTGTGCCCATTCAATTCCAACACGCTCTTTCGGCTATCCACTTTGCTGTTAAGAACGAGTCAGAAGAAGAAACTGTTGTTTTGAAAAGCATCAAAATTCTTGACGTAAACTACAAAGGCACATTCTGCGAAAACATCACTGAAGACGGCACAAAATATGTTCGCGACGTCAATGTAAGCCCCGAATGGGATACTACAAGCGATGTTACAACCTACACTGCTTATGCCGACGCTACTGGTTACACTTTCACAAGCGATTTGACCACTCTTGACAGCGCAATGCTCCTCATGCCCCAAGACTTGAGCGATGATGCACAACTCGAAATCATCTATACCGTTAATGATAAAGAACGCACCAAATATGTGCCCTTGAACACTCTTTCATCTACAAGCAAAGGCACTATCTCAAGCTGGGAATTGGGTACTCGATACACCTACTGCTTGCACTACAAAGCTCAAGGCAAAATCTTCTTTGCACCCTCTGTTGACGAATGGATTGATATCGACGATATCGTTATTATCCTCTAATAATCTCTCATAATTCCATATTCATCAGCCACATGTGGTTGATGAATATGGATTACCTATTACACTCATTATGAAATTTACTCTATCAAAGCAGCGATTCTTACTTGCAGCAATGTTGCAAGTGATGGTCATAGCATTCATCTCGTGTGACGACGACAACAGTCCCCAATACGAGAGCGGCAACCTCATCTCCTGGGATGTGGTTACCACCAACATTCCCGTTGGCCGCGCTCTGATAGACAAAAACGAAGAACTTGATTTGGCTTGCTCAACAGGCAAGTCTATCGGCATAAAGTCATCTTACATTCTCGACGGAAAAGTCACACATAATGTGCTTGGCAACCCCGACGGCGACGTAAGCCTGACATACAGCAAAACGCCCACAACCGAACACCTTAACGGTTGGTCTTATGGCAAAACCGCCGCCTATTGGGAAATTGGAGCGAAATACACTTTCAATGCCTACTATCCTATGGACAAGGTTCACAACATAACATCTTCAAGCACATCGCCTTTTGTAATTAAATACAACTGCGAACACAATCAAGAAGACTTGATGATGGCATACTCTGATGTCAACACCCTTCTTCCCTCATTCTCGCCCAAGATGCCAGTTACTTTAGCAATGCGTCATGTTCTATCAGCCATTGAATTCAAATTCTCTTTCAACGACTCAGGAATCGCTTACGACGATAGTGATGCATTAACAGCTTTTTGGCTCGAAAACTCTGTAAGCGACAGCGGCCTGTACACTATCGGGGAACTTGAATTTGGCAAATATGTCAACGGCATTCTTGACGGTGACAGCATCAGCTGGACCAATATAGCCAACACTGTTGCGCCTAACACTAAAATATATCTGTGGGAAGACTCCGAAGGTGTTGAATTTTCATCAAAAGCCGATGGCACTACCACCTACGCTTATGCCTATAGTTCGGGCAGATACGCCGAAAATGACTCTTTCATCTTTGTCATTCCTCAACACAATAACGGCACTATTAATTTCTGTTTCAAGCTACAATCTTCAGGCAATCAGACTTATCGCGCAACACTCCCCTCTTGCACCTATCTTCCTGGCAAAAGATACCACTACGACATTCGTTTAGGGAAACCCAATATCGATGTTAAATTAACAATCGCCGATTGGAATCGATTAAATTCATCGGTACATATTCCTATTTAAACTACACCTACACATGAAACCGATAGCTATCTTGGCATTGTTTATATTGCTTTTAGCGGGCTGCAATAAATTTGAAGAAGTTGATAACGGCAACCTTGCCGATTTGACTTTCAACATCTCCACATCGGCAATCGATTCTCGCAACAACGTCAGCCAAAACCCGCATGATGCCACCACATGGAACGAAGCCGAAAAAACTATTGACGGACAACTCATTTATATCCTATCGGTTTTCCTAATTGATGAACAAAAAAACATAGTAAGCTCCGTCACCGACTTAACTTTTACCAACCAGACTACTGAAGCAACAGTTTCCTTCAAAAAACTTAAAAGAGGCAACTATACCCTCATGGCCGTGGCCAACTACACCGACCACAAAATATCTAATACAACCTACCAAAGCGGAATTTGCAGCAATTGGGACACAAGCGACTACACTGCACTCATGAACAATATGATCGCCATCACATCTGACAACATCAGCGCAAACAATGTGATTCAACCGCTGTCATTAATGAAAAACATAGCACTACATCACAGCAACAACTATTTTGCCGACCAACTTAAACGCACAATTACCCGTTTAAGAATTGTCGTGGAAAACACCAATCGATTATTGCCTCTCAAAATCAAAAAGCCCGAATTCAACGAGCAATTCACCCAAACCCAAGCATATGTTTTTGATGACGGCTCTGACCGCAAATACAGCACATTCTCTAAAGGAGCTCCTGTAGCGACATCAGAGTTTGCAATATGCCCGTTTGCTCCCGATACCGAAAACTCCGAATACATGTCGATAGGCTGCGACTCTTCGGCAGTATTATTTGATGGTTATATGCTTGAAACAAAATTGACAAACGGCCAAACTCTTGACTACACTCTCGACCTTTTATATGAAAGAGGCGGAAGCGAAGAACCTGAAGAACCTGAAGAACCAGAAGAGCCAGAAGAACCAAACAGACAAAATTGGGTGGAAATTCTATCGTCCGACAACATCACCGAGGGCGAATATCTGATTAAACACTTCGTTTCAACCAGATACCTTACCGGAGACAATGGCGTGGTGATTACGACCGACCCCGCAACTATAGATTTGACTAACGTTGAAGACAAACACATATGGATATTTGAGTCTACGGGCAACAGCAATAGCTATTATATTAAAAACAAAGCCACGGGACAATATATGCAAGAGCCAGTCTACAATCAATCTACAACCCTTGGCAGTAGCACAAACCCGTTTACTATGGGAACTTACGACGGATGTGTTTCCATTCAAGGCACCACTCGTTATGTTTATTCTTCTCAAGTTTTTTCTTATGTGACATATACCTATGATTGGCTGGTACATGGCTACACATATTACAACACCAACATAAAATTTGCTTTATACAAAAACACTCCTGAAACTAAATCGGCCGATCCTTTAGGTTCCCGAGCGTCAAACGCCGGCGGCTCATACATCATACCTCTCACCACTATCGATCCGAACACAAAGCAAGCAACAACTACAACCGAAATAAAACGCAACGACTTTATAGACGTTCACATCACTGTTAGCTACAACACAGTTTCAGGCAAAATTGAGTACTCGGTTAACAATTGGAAATCAGCTGGCGGTAGTGTAGATTTTAATTAGCAACTTATCTGACAATGAAAAAGATATTACTATACATTGCAGCATGCCTAATGTTGGCAACAACATCTTGCATTGACAATGACTTCGTTTTTAACGGCAAATTGGGCGAAGGCGAAACTATGGCCAAACTCACCTTTGGGCACAATAGTTATGAGGAAATAAAAATTGAATCACGAGCCACCCTTAACGAAGTAGCCGAGTCACACATCTACAACTTGTTTGTTTTTGTTTATGATCAAAACGGCAAGCGCTTTTACTCAGAATATTTTGACGAAAAAAACAAAGTGAACCAATTGCCCAATGAAGTAGCCAACTACTGGACAGTGGAAAATCACACATCAAGCAACCTCAATGACACTCATGGCGAAGTGCTCATGAAAGTGCCCATACTTGAAAACGGAAGCATACATATAGTCGCCAACCTCAATGCCGACTTGATGAACATTTCTCCAGATCAACTTTTATTGATAGAAACGCTGTCTGATCTCAACGAGCTCACCGTAACCCTCAGCCAAGAGATTACGTCACGATCATATGGTTTCTTAATGAGCGGTAGCGCCAATAACATCAATATCGCCGACAACGGAAACATCACTCAAAACGGCAACAACGTCATGGTAAATCTTGATCGTCTTGACGCCAAGGTTTCGGTAAAAATAGCTCTTGGCACCGACTCCACAAAAATTCCCGAAGGAATCACTCTCAAGCGATTCATTCCCGATTCATGGCAAGTGAAGCGACTGCCGAAAGGATGTAAAATTATCGAAAAAGAAGGGAGTAATGCCGACCACCTGGGTTTCTTCGACACCGAGGAACTATTCTTTGAAACTGCCGATAAAACCGGATTTGGATTTTCATTTTATGTAATGGAAAACAAGAAAAGCGCATCGGGACTCACCAATTATCATCAACGCGAAGAACGCATAAAAAAAGCCGACGGGTCATACGATACCGAAAAAGGTATTTGGAAACACGTTGACGACAATGCGACCTACATGATAATCAAAGGCCGTCTGCAAATAACCGAGCAAACCGACCCCAACAATATATTTGCCATGCAATATCTCGAAGCCGATGTCACATACTATATCCACCTCGGCAATTTCGGAAGCAGTGAACACGGTGGCAATTATAACGATTTTGCCGCCAATCGCAACACACACTATATTTACAATATTGCAATTTATGGCGTTGACAATATCGTGGTCGAAGTGGAACAAGACCGAGAAAACCAATCGGGGGCAACCGGCAATGTATATAAATCACGCGAAGAGATATTCACCTACGACGCACACTATGGCCAGCGCGTATATTGCATTGATGCCGAAGACGTAAACGACTCTACACTCACCTGGTATGTTAAAACCCCGTTTGGCGAAGGACGCCCCGGACTTGAATTTGGTACCGAAAACCCAAATCTCGACTACAAATGGGCATGGTTCAAAGTTAACCCCATAGACAATACCACCGGAATGTATTCCAAAAACAACCAATGGTATCCCGGCGACCAATACCAAACAATAAATGAGTTAGACAATGACGACCTTTGGAATGTAAACGAGTTTGTCGAATGGTTGCGCGCCGAAAAAATCAAACTCCGAACTGCACCCGACAGCCAAAAAAATACAGCAAGTGCATTCCAACCCGACAAATATGGTCGTTACTGCATCTATGTAACAGTATTTGTTGACGAAAATTATTATGAGGCTCACCCACTAACTGGCGAAGGTAATACCGAATTATGGAAACAATTTGTAAACAAGCCCCACCGCATTATGCACATCTTGTGCGAAAGCCGACATAGCAAAGACCTTGAAAGTTCGTTGACAAACAGCATCATAACACTGCGCCAACGCTCTATCCAATCAGTTTACAACACCAATAAAGAAGATCTTAAAACCGCTTGGGGTTGCGAAACGATTGATGAATTTATACAAAGCCAATTGTTTTATTACGACAACAACGAAGAAGTCGATGTGCCGCTATCCTATGCCAACTCGATTAAGCTCGGATATTTAGGAGAGCCGTCTGTTCATAATGGGCTCTACAACTCACTTAAAATGTGGGGCATAACGCCCGAAATCACAAGGTGGGATGAGCACTTTGATTACGAAAGAGTCAACGACTATGTGTCAAACATGACCAATACCGTCACCCATTTCATCGTTGACAATTCAAACAAGACCACACTACGCTACTCAAGCCTGATGAGAAATCGCGACAACAATGGCGACGGCATCATCAACGAAGAGGAATTGCGATGGTATGTTGCCACACTACCACAATTATATGACTTATTCATCGGTCAACTCGGTATCGACAAAGAAGCATATCTTTATACCAGCGAAATGGAAATGAAACCCAACGCCCCCTTCACCGAGGGGAATTATGTGTCAGCCAGCGGTATTGCACCTTATGAATGGCGTCTTCACATAATTCCCAGCACATGGGTCAATCGTAACGGTTATTCTCGGCCACAAGTACTATGGGCCGAAGAGAGTTTCTCGCTCAGTTATTACCAGCAAACAGCCGACTGGGGAAACGCGACACTATATGCCCCCTTGTCTACACGATGCGTCCGAAATTTAGGCATTTCAACACCAACGATATATGAAGAAGGCGTAAACGGAGTCAACTACCCCGAAGAACTGGTAAAAGTAACATATAACGCCAATAGCGACTCATATATTTTTGATTTTCACAACCTAAACAAGAAATCTATTCGTTTCTATACCAGCCACGAGTTGGAAATTGAAGACGAAAACAACGAAATCAGCAAAGTCTATTATGGCTTTGAAACAGGCAAACCCTTTCAATTGTATTCAGGAACCGAAGGAAACAACAAAGACAACTATGACAATCTCGTTGCCGACCTTGAAGCCGGCAAAATACTTTGTCCAACCGGATATCGTGTGCCTACCGTACGCGAAGGCGCTCTAATGAGTCTGTACTGCAGTCAAAACTGGTGGGATAAATTATCAGGAACCAAATATGCTCTCGTAAGCACTACTTACTCAAATGGCATTTATGGCCGTATAGCAAACAATAAAAGCACCAACAGCTGGCAATTTGGATATAAATTTGCCACACTCGGCGCCGGTGGAGCCTACAATATTGTGCCTGTTAGAGACATAAAACAATAAGCAATACTACAGGCGAAAACTTGACAATAACACTCTAAAACGGAGATGCAACAATGCGTCTCCGTTTTTTTGAACAAGACGGCAATTTTTAATATCAACTTTTTTCTAAAACATTTGATTATAAGCAAATAAATTCGTACCTTTGCAGTCCGATTATGTCCAAATTAATATCGTGACACGGGTTTTGATGACGCTTCTGGCCGAGCGCCACCTTAACTACGGTCAAATTTAACTAACTATTAATCAAACATTTAAACGTGGATACTTTAAGTTACAAAACCGTATCACCTAACGCCCAAAGCATTAAACAAGAATGGGTAGTTATCGATGCAACTGACCAAGTTCTTGGTCGTCTTTGCGCTAAAGTTGCGAAAATTCTTCGCGGCAAGCACAAACCCACATATTCTCCCTTCGTAGAATGTGGTGACAATGTTATCATCATCAACGCCGACAAAGTGGTTCTCACCGGCAAAAAGATGACTGACCGTATTTACCTCCGTTACACAGGTTACCCCGGTGGTCAACGTTCAGCAAACCCTGCTATCCTCATGCAGAAATCTTACAACCCCCACATCAAAGGTGGTCACCACCCCTTGTTCCTCCAAGTTGTAAAAGGTATGCTCCCCAAAAACCGCCTCGGTCGTACTATCATCAAAAACTTGTACGTATATAACGGCGCTGAGCATCCCCACACTGCTCAAAATCCCAAAGTTATTGACATCAACAAAATGAAATAATTGAAGTATGGAAACAGTAAATGCAGTAGGCCGTCGTAAAGCTGCCATCGCACGAGTTATCGTTAAAGAAGGCAACGGCACAATCACAATCAACAAACGCGCTCTCGATGTATATTTCCCCTCATCTATACTTCAATACATCGTTAAACAGCCCCTCGCTACTCTCGACGTAGTAGAAAAATATGACATCAAGGTAAATCTTTGCGGTGGCGGTTACAAAGGCCAAGCCGAAGCTCTTCGTCTTGCTATCGCTCGCGCACTTGTTAAGATTAACCCCGAAGACAAACCCGCTTTGCGTGCTGAAGGCTTCATGACTCGTGACCCCCGTTCTGTTGAACGTAAGAAACCCGGTCAACCCAAAGCTCGTAAACGCTTCCAGTTCTCAAAACGTTAATATTCTTGCGGCTTGACTTCCGCATTGATATATACAAGTGTTTAGTATCTAAACTGCACAGATGGACACATTCCCTACTCTGCAGTTGTGAATTTAAAAGAATGTAAACAAAACAACAAAAAAAATGTCAACACCTAAATTTGAACAACTCTTAGAAGCAGGTTGCCATTTCGGTCACCTTAAAAGAAAATGGAATCCTGCTATGGCTCCTTACATCTTCATGGAGCGCAACGGTATCCACATCATCGACCTCTACAAAACTGCCGCTAAGGTAGAAGAGGCTGCAGCTGCTCTCAAAAGCATCGCTAAATCTGGCAAAAAAGTGCTTTTCGTAGCAACTAAAAAACAAGCTAAACAAGTTGTTGCCGACAAAGCAACTTCTATCAATATGCCCTACGTTATCGAACGCTGGCCCGGTGGTATGCTCACTAACTTCGCTACTATCCGCAAAGCTGTGAAGAAGATGACTTCTATCGACAAGATGACTAAAGACGGCACTTTTGACAACCTCTCAAAACGCGAAAAACTCCAAATTACTCGTCAACGCGCTAAGCTCGAAAAGACTCTCGGTTCAATCGCTGACCTCAACCGTCTTCCTTCAGCTCTCTTCGTTATCGACGTAATGAAAGAACACATCGCTGTTGCTGAAGCAAACCGCCTCGGTATCCCCGTGTTTGCTATGGTTGACACTAACTCTGATCCCTCTAACGTGGATTATGTAATCCCCGCTAACGACGACGCTTCTAAATCAATCGAAATCATCCTCGACACTGTATGCGCTGCAATGGCTGAAGGTCTCGAAGAACGCAAAGCAGAAAAAGTTGACACTGTTGCTGCTGGCGAAGAAGGCGAAGCTGCTCCCGTTAAACGCGAACGTCGCAAAGTTGCTCGCAAAGCAGTTGAAGAAGCTCCCGCTGAATCAGCCGAATAATCAGAGTTTGAATTTATATCAATTTTAATAACCGCTTAAATTTTAAATATTATGGCAGTTACAATGGCAGAAATCACCAAACTTCGCAACATCACTAGCGCAGGTTTGATGGACTGCAAAAAAGCACTCGCTGAAGCAGAAGGCGACATCGAAAAAGCTGTTGAAATCCTTCGCAAAAAAGGTCAAGCAGTTGCTGCTAAACGCGAAGACCGCGAAGCTTCTGAAGGTTGCGTACTCGCTAAAACTTGTGGCGAATATGCTGCAGTAGTAGCTCTCAAATGCGAAACTGACTTCGTTGCTAAAAACGCTGGTTTCGTTGACCTCACCAAGAAAATCCTCGATGCAGCTATCGAAAACAAAGTGAAAACAGCCGACGAACTCAAAGCTATCGTTCTCGACGGTCAAACTATCGAAGCTCTCATCGTTGAACAAGTTGGTAAAACTGGCGAAAAGATGGAAATCGGTGCTTTCGAATATGTTGAAGCTCCCGGTGTTATCGCTTACAACCACTTCGGTAACAAACTCGCTACTATCGTTGCTTTCAACAAAGCTGGTATCGAAGAGCAAGTTTACAAAAAAGTTGCAATGCAAGTTGCTTCTATGAACCCCCTCGCTGTTGACGAGTGTGACGTTGCTGAAGAAGTAAAAGAAAAAGAAATCGCTGTTGCTATCGAAAAAACTAAAGCTGAACAAGTGCAAAAAGCAGTTGACGCAGCTTTGAAGAAAGCAGGTATCAACCCCGCTCACGTGGACACTGAAGACCACATGGAAAGCAACAAGGCTAAAGGTTGGATCACTGAAGAAGATGTAGTTAAAGCTAAAGAAATCATCGCTACAGTTTCAGCTGAAAAAGCAGCTAACCTCCCCGAAGCTATGATTCAAAACATCGCTAAAGGTCGTCTTGGCAAATTCTTGAAAGAAGTTTGCTTGTTGAACCAAGAAGATGTTACTTCTGATGACAAAAAATCAGTAAGAGAAACTTTGAAAGCAGTAGACCCTGAATTGACAGTTCTCTCTTTCAAACGCGTTAACCTCAACGCCGACTAATTTGTAGTCATAACATCCATCCATAGAACGAGTCGATAACATCAAGTTATCGGCTCGTTCACTTTTTACAGAGACAATATTGACACACATAATTACTGGCAGGAAGCAACATCGCAGATGCTGCTAAAGGCTCCCCATAATTTAGCGTTGCTTCATTATGGGGTAAATTGACGGGCGTTGCTGATACCTCGATGAGGTTTCTGCACACTTGTTACCCCCATACACAAACAAAAAAGCAGATGAACCCGAGAGGGAACATCTGCTTTTGTTTCGTAATGCTGTTATGCTATTATTTTACTTTTTCAGCGAGTTCAGCACCTGCTTTGAATTTCACAACCTTGCGAGCGGGAATTTCAATTTTAGCTTTAGTTGCGGGGTTGATACCAGTGCGAGCGGCTTTTTCAGCAACTGCGAATGTACCGAAACCGATGAGAGCCACTTTGTCACCGTTAACCATAGCTTCAGAGATAGTAGCGATAGTAGCTTCGAGCGCTGCTTTTGCATCTACTTTAGAGATACCTGCTTTTTCAGCGATAGCAGAAATGAGTTCTGTCTTGTTCATAATAAAAAATGTATTAGGTTAGTTTTCAATATTATTGTCGCAAATATAATGATTTATTATAACAAATCAACTATCACAACAAAAAAAAATGCTAAAACACCATAATATTTTTACTCTCAGTGTTTTTCTAAAATAAAAATCAATAGTTTTTAGTATTTTTGTATTCAAATTTTACCCAACCCGTAATTTATGCAACAAAACTCTTTTTTCAGTCGACTGCCACTAGTCACTAAAAACCTCATCATAATCAACTTCATAATCTGGTTGGCCGAGCTGGTGTTCTCAAAACATTTTGCCGGTCTCGACATACACCGATATGCCGCCCTCCACTATTTTGAGTCAAGCGACTTCAACCCTGCGCAACTCATCACCTACATGTTCTTGCACGGCAATTTCATGCACTTGTTCTTCAACATGTTTGCGCTGTTCATGTTTGGCACAACCATCGAATCGACACTCGGGTCTAAACGCTTTTTGTTCTACTACATATCGTGCGGACTCGGTGCGGCTATCATTCAAGAAATCACATGGTATTTCACCTGGGAAAGCACATTTGTCCCGTTATTGGCCAATCTCAACGGCTGCACTTTTGAGGAAATGCGCATCGCCATCAACCAAGCAATAGCCATGGGACAAGAACTGCCATTCCTCAACAGCCTTATGACAATCGGAGCATCGGGCTCGGTATACGGCATATTGTTGGCATTTGGCATGATATTCCCCAACCGCGCCATCTACATGATGTTTATACCCATACCCATCAAAGCAAAATACTTTGTAATATTCTATGGTCTTGTCGAGCTTTGGTCGGGATTCTCGGCCAACGACGACATCGCACACTTTGCACACTTGGGCGGCATGCTCATAGGTCTCTTTATCATTCTATACTGGAAACGAAAAGGTGTTATAAATGGCAACTATTATTGATACGCTTCGCCACAAGTTCACATCGGGCACAATGTTGATCAAACTCATTTTCATCAACATTGGCGTCTTTGTGTTGTTGCGTCTGGCATCTGTCATTATCTTGCTCATGGGCGGCGATGCGCAACCCATCATGCAATGGCTTGAGATGCCATCTGACCCCGCGACATTTATCACACGTCCGTGGACCATTATCACATACATGTTCTGCCACTACGATATTATGCACATCTTGTTTAACATGT
>JAFPCM010000013.1 GCA_017390185.1 Muribaculaceae bacterium | reverse complement strand
TATGCAAAGATACAAAAAATATCCCAAATAACCAAACTTTTGCACTGGTATTTAGGATATTACGTTTGAAATTTTCTTATCTTTGTGCCAACAAAGTTATAGTTCCCAATAAATAAATGAGTCATCAACTTTGTAAACCTCGCTGAACTTTCTGACGTTTTCGGGGGAAACCTGCTCGGCCGCATGATAATCTACGGCAACCTCTTTCACGGTGGCATGAGCAACCATGAACAGGGTTAAACAAAATATGACAACCAATAACTTTTTCATGCATCGCAACATTTTCGCTTGCAAGTTAACGAAAAATTGCGAGCTGAGCAAATATGAAAAGTAAATATTTGATAGCTCATTAAATGGAGATATCAAAATATAATGTATGCGGAGTTGTTAGATGGTGATTCGGCGGGTGATGGGGCCGGCTTTGAGGATGTAGATGCCGCGCGAGTCGATGCGGCAACGGTGGGTGCCGGCGGGTATTTGTTGTGATGAAATTAATTGCCCGAGAATGGAGAAAATCTTGACGGTGACGGGGCGGGGTGTGCTGATGTAAACATATTGGTCGGCGGTGTGAACTTCGATTTGCTCTGTTTCGGTCATTTCGGTTTCGGCCGGTGCCGATGTGGGAGTCCATGATGGTTGTCCCGCTATGGCCCACAGGGCTATGGCGAGAAACGCGATTGCTGTTATCAAGACTCGTTTGCACATAGGTTAAATGTCGGTTTTTGATGTGGTTGACAGCCGTAAGGCGGTCAAAACATCTTTGCCGCTGATGTTTACGGTGCAAAATTAGTAATTATTTCCCGAAAAAGATGTGTGGCACAAATCTTAATTTTGAGGATTGGGCGAAATTTGTTATTTTTGTAGAATTATAGCATATATCGCGAAAAACAATATGGCAGCAGACGAAGAATTGGTAATTGACTCTGATGCACCTTCGGCCGAAGGTGCTGCAAATTATAGTGAAGAGAATATTATAACCCTTGAATGGAACGAGCACATTCGCCGTCGCCCGGGTATGTATATCGGCAAGCTTGGCGATGGTACATCGAGCGACGATGGTATTTATGTGCTTCTCAAAGAGGTGCTTGACAATGCTATCGACGAATACATGATGGGATTTGGCAAGCATGTGATGGTGACTGTTGACGAGTCGACGGTTACTGTGCGTGACCACGGCCGCGGCATTCCATTGGAAAAGGTGGTTGATGTGGCCTCGAAGATGAACACCGGCGGTAAGTATGATTCAAGGGCTTTTCAGAAGTCGGTGGGTCTGAACGGTGTCGGCATCAAGGCTGTGAATGCGCTGTCGACCGAGATGTATGTCGAGAGTGTGCGCGACGGCATGTGCAAGCAGGTGCGTTTTAGCGGCGGTGTCATTCTCGAAGAGAGCGACATCAAGCCTTCGGACGAGCCAAACGGCACATTGGTGCGTTTTACGCCCGATAAAGATATTTTCCGTGACTATGCTTTTCGTGAGGAATTTATCATTCCTTTGTTGAAAAACTATACTTTCCTAAATACCGGATTGTCGATTTTCTTCAATGGCAAGCGTTTTTATTCAAAGAACGGTCTGCTTGACTTGTTGAAAGAAAACCTCACTACCGACCCCTTATATGACATTATCCACCTCAAAGGCGACGATATAGAAGTGGTGATTACCCACACCAAGCAATATGGCGAGGAGTATTACTCGTTTGTCAACGGTCAACACACCACACAAGGTGGTACTCACCTGAGCGCGTTTAAAGAAGCTGTGTCGCGCACCATCAAAGATCACTTTGGTCGCAACTTTGAATATAGCGACATTCGCAACGGTATGGTTGCTGCTGTGGCTGTGAGAGTGCAAGAGCCTGTGTTTGAGTCGCAGACCAAAACCCGTCTCGGCTCTCGCGATATGGGTCCCGAAGGTCCCACTATTGCCAAGTTTATAGGTGATTTCATAAAGAAAGAACTCGATAACTACTTGCACAAGGACCTTGGCGTGGCCGAGATTATTCTCAAGAAAGTGCAAGAAAACGAGAAAGAGCGCAAGTCGATGGCCGGCCTCACAAAAGTTGCCCGTGAAAAGGCCAAGAAGGTGAGCCTCCACAACAAGAAATTGCTCGACTGTCGCATTCACCTTAATGACGCGCGTGGCGATGAAGATCTGAAAGAGGCGTCATCGATATTTATCACCGAAGGTGACTCGGCTGCCGGCTCTATCACAAAAATACGCGATGTGGCCACGCAAGCCGTATTCTCGTTGCGCGGTAAACCGCTCAATACATTTGGCCTGACACAAAAGGTGGTGTATGAAAACGACGAGTTCAACCTTTTGCAAGCTGCGCTTAACATTGAAGACGGCCTTGACGGATTGCGCTACAACAAAGTGATTATCGCAACCGATGCCGATGTCGACGGTATGCACATTCGCTTGTTGATGATTACATTCTTCTTGCAGTTCTTCCCCGACCTCATCAAGAAAGGCCATGTCTATGTGTTGCAGACGCCGTTGTTTCGCGTTCGCAACAAAAAGACCGCCAAACGTGTTGGTAAGAAAAAGAAGGACAGCGTACCCGAGGAAACATATTATTGTTACACCGACGAGGAACGCATTGCGGCGATAAACAAACTTGGCGCGAATGCCGAAATCACCCGATTCAAAGGTCTTGGAGAAATTTCGCCCGAGGAGTTCCGCGACTTTATCGGTCCCGACATGCGCATCGACCGTGTGACATTGCGCAAAGAAGACGCTGTGGGCGAGTTGCTCGAGTTTTATATGGGCAAGAACACCTCAGAGCGTCAAAACTTTATTATTGACAATCTTGTAGTAGAAGATGACACCCAACTCGAATCATAAACGCGTAGCCCTTTATCCGGGCACATTCGACCCCTTCACCACCGGCCACCTCTCAATTGTGGAGCGCGGGTTGGCATTGTTTGACGAGATAATTATTGCCATCGGGGTCAATGACTCAAAAAACTGTCACAAACCCACAGCCGAGCGCGTGGAGCATATAAAGAGAGTGATGAAAGACGAGCCGCGTGTCAAGGTGGTGAGTTACAACTGCCTCACTGTTGATGCCGCCAAGGAGCACGGCGCAAATTTCATTTTGCGCGGAGTGCGCACCGTGGCCGATTATGAGTATGAACGCAACCTGGCTTATGCCAACCGCAACATTTCGGGCATCGAAACCGTCTTGCTCTATACCCTGCCCGAATTGTCTTATATCAGTTCGACAATGGTGCGAGACCTCGAACGCCACGGCTATGATGTCAGCCCCTATGTGCCGGGCTGTGATGAGTAGCACATTCACACATTATATATAAATAAGCAATGAAACGAATTTTTGTCGCAGTGGTGGCGATATGGGCGTCGCTGTCGTTGTTGGCTCAAAACTATGAGTTGACACCCGACCGCAAGTTGCGCTATGCTGCCGCTATCATCGATACATATTATGTCGATTCGGTTGATACCGACCACATGGTTGAGGAAGCTATCAAGGCCATGCTCAAAACCCTCGACCCACACTCGCAATATACTCCGCCCAAGGAAACCAAGGAACTCACCGAGCCGCTCGAAGGTAATTTCAGCGGCATAGGCATTCAGTTTAACATGATGCAAGACACGCTTTATGTGATTGAAACCATCTCAGGCGGACCGTCGGAGCGCGTGGGCATTCGTGCCGGCGACCGCATCATCAGTGCCAATGACACCGTGATTGCCGGCGTGAAGATGAAAAACACCGACATCACCAAACGCCTTCGTGGGCCCAAAGGCACAGTGGTGACTGTCAAGGTTTTGCGTCGAGGTGAGCCCGAGCCCATAGAGTTTCGCATCACTCGCGCCGACATTCCCATTTACAGTGTTGATGCGGCATATATGGCCGACAAAACCACAGGATATATTCGCATCTCGCGATTTGCCAAAGATACGCCCAAAGAACTTGCCGATGCTCTTGCCAGACTCAAAAAGCAGGGCATGAAAAACATTTTGCTCGATGTGCAAGACAACGGCGGCGGTTACATGAATGCGGCCATTGAGATAGCTAACAATTTTTTGCGCCACAACGACTTGATTGTATATACCGACAGCCCGCGAATGGAGCCTTACTATTACTATGCACAGGGCAATGGCAAATATATCAACCCGCGCGTGGTGGTGCTTGTCAACCAATATTCGGCCTCGGCAAGCGAAATTTTGGCCGGAGCCATTCAGGACAATGACCGCGGACTGGTCGTTGGCCGTCGCACCTTTGGCAAAGGGCTCGTTCAGCGCCCGTTCCCGTTTCCCGATGGCTCGATGATTCGCCTCACAATCGCGCGCTACCACACCCCCTCGGGCCGCTGCATTCAGAAACCTTATGAGGATGGCGACACCGAAAGTTATGGCAAAGATATGCTCAACCGTTATAACTCGGGCGAATTTTCAAGTGCCGACAGCATTCAGTTTGCCGACTCGTTGAAATATGCCACATTGCGCAATGGCCGTGTGGTGTATGGCGGCGGAGGCATCATGCCCGACCGTTTTGTGGCCATCGACACCACATTTTATAGCAAGTACTATCGCGATATGGTGGCCAAGGGCGTGCTTAATCAATTTGGCATTGATTATGTTGACCGTCACCGCGATGCGCTCAACAAGCAATATCGCAGCGAGAGCGAATTTGTGCAACGCTTTGTCGTGACCGACCAGATGATGCAGTCGCTCATTGACCGTGGCGAGAAAGACGGAGTTAAGTTTGACGAAGAGCAATATGCCACAAGCCGTGAATACATGCGCGTGCTTTTAAAAGCGTTGATAGCCCGCGACCTGTATGACATAAGCGCTTATTATCGTGTGGCAAATCTTCTTAATCCCATCTATGTTCAAGGTCTGCAACTCATCAACAACCCCGATGAGTATGACTCGCTATTGCACGGCACGGCAAGGAAATAGTTGTGGAACTTTGAGTGCAAAATAACCGATTATATGCAAAAAAACGACAACAGCCTCACATGTGTGGGGCTGTTGTCGTATGTGGTGTTGAGGATTGATTAATATACCTCAGAGTGTTGTTGCATTTGAGCGGCGATGGCTTGGGCGATGCGCACCATTTCCTCTTGGGGAAGTTGAACTTTCTCTTTGAAGAAATTCATGTCTTTTTCCTCGTTGATGGGAATTAGGTGAATGTGAGCGTGGGGCACTTCGAGGCCCATTACAGCTACGCCAACGCGCACGCAAGGCATTGCGGCCTTAACGGCTGTAGCCACTTGCTTGGCAAACATTTGCAACGAAGCATAGTCCTGGTCGTTGAGGTCAAACAAGTAATCGACTTCTTTTTTGGGTACAACGAGAACATGTCCGGGAGCAACGGGGTTGATGTCGAGGAATGCAAAATTGTTTTGGTCTTCGGCGATTTTGTAGCAGGGAATTTCGCCGGCGATGATGCGACTGAAAATTGTTGCCATTGCTTTGTGGTGTTTAGATTGAAATTTTTGTGATTTCAAATTTCATGATGCCTTGGGGCACTTTAATTTCCACCACATCACCCACTTTGTGGCCGAGAAGACCTTGTGCAATGGGAGTGCTTGACGCGATTTTCTTTTCTTTGAGGTTTGCTTCGCTATCGGCAACGATAGTGTATTCCATCACCATGCCGTTGGCAACGTTCTTGATTTCGACCTTGTTCATGATTTGAATCTCGTCGGTGTTGAGTTTGCTTTCGTCGATGATGCGAGCGCTTGCCACCTCGTTTTTGAGCATAGCGATTCTCATTTCAAGCATGCCTTGAGCTTCTTTTGCAGCGTCATATTCGGCGTTTTCCGAGAGGTCGCCTTTGTCGCGTGCTTCAGCGATTGCTTGTGATATTTTGGGACGCTCTACATTTTCCAAGTGAGCGATTTCTTCCATTTTCTGTTTATAACCTTCTTTGGTCATATAAGTGATTGCCATGGGTATCTGTGTTTTAATTAAAAGTAAAAAAATAAAGAATCTCAGCCGATGCAGTTGAGACCCTATTGATTATCAAAATGTTATTACAAGTGCAAAGATAGGCAATTTATTTTGAATAAAAAAATCTATAGCTCCATTTGAGTTGAAAATAATTTGTAAATTTGCAAAAATCGCACACCATGAAACAATGTCTATTGATTATCGTGGCTATAATTTGTAGATTTCGCGGTTTATCGGTACATTTGCGTTATGAAAGATTTGATTATAAGTAAAGAGACAACCGAGCGCGCTGTGTTGGTGGGGTTGATTACTCCTCAGCAGGGCGAGGCCAAGGCACATGAGTACCTTGACGAGCTCGCATTTTTGGCCGATACGGCCGGCGCAGTTACCGTGCAACGATTTGTGCAACGATTGGATCACCCCAATTCGCGCACCTATGTCGGTACGGGTAAACTTGAAGAAATTAAACAATATGTAATTGACAACGAGATAGGTATGGTAATATTTGATGATGACTTGTCAACAAAGCAAGTGTCAAATATCGAAAAAGAACTGCAGGTAAAGATTCTTGACCGCACAAGCCTTATTCTCGACATATTTGCCAAACGCGCGCAAACCGCCAATGCCAAAACCCAGGTGGAGTTGGCCCAATATCAATATCTGTTGCCTCGATTGACCCGCATGTGGACTCACTTGGAACGTCAGCGTGGGGGTATCGGTATGCGCGGCCCCGGTGAAACACAGATTGAGACCGACCGCCGTATCATTCTCGATAAAATTTCGCGATTGAAAGCCGAGCTTGTGAGCATTGACAAGCAGAAATCAATTCAACGCAAAAATCGTGGCAAGCTCACCCGTGTGGCCCTTGTGGGATATACCAACGTGGGCAAGTCGACACTCATGAACCTGTTGAGCAAAAGCGATGTGTTTGCCGAGAATAAGTTGTTTGCAACACTCGATACGACTGTGCGCAAAGTGATTATCGACAATCTTCCGTTCTTGTTGACCGACACAGTAGGGTTTATTCGCAAGTTGCCCACACACTTGGTCGACTCGTTCAAATCGACCCTTGACGAGGTGCGCGATGCCGACTTGTTGGTGCATGTGGTTGACATTTCACACCCCCAATTTGAAGAACAGGTTGAGGTGGTGAACAAGACTTTGCAAGAGGTGTGTGAAAGCAAAGACAAACCCATGATCATGGTGTTTAACAAGATTGACGCATTCTCATACACCCCAAAAGATGAAGACGACCTCACTCCCCGCACCCGTGCCAATATCTCGCTTGACGAGTTGCGCGAATCGTGGATGGCAAAGATGCACGACAACTGTGTGTTTATCTCGGCCAAAGAGCAAATCAACATCGACACGCTCAAAGACTTGGTATATGCCAAGGCGAAAGAAATACATTTGACCCGTTTCCCCTACAACGACTTCCTATTCCAGAAATATGACGATATTGACGAAGGCAATGAATAATTGTAATTGTTAATGTTGGTTAAAAATGGGGGGGTGAAATTTTTTGATACCTTTGTGCGTCAAATCTCAAAACTTTAAAACAGGATATGAGTTACATGAAGGTGAAAATCGGGATAATATTGAATATAATGGCTGGTGCCTTTGGGGCATCAGCCTATAATGTTAATGGGGTGGTGGCCGATGTTTCAGGCCAAGGCGAGCCATTTGCCACCTATCGCATATATGCAGCCAACGACAGTGTGAAACCGGTGTCTATAGGTGTGACCGATGTTGATGGCCGCTTCGTGCAGTCGCTTGACTCGGCCGGTCGCTATCGTATAACCGTACAAGCCGTCAACAAAAAACCGATTGATGTGACATTTGGCATGTCAGAGGCCGATTTAAGCCTTGACACGCTTTTTATCAGCGATGCTTCACGCGTGCTTGGCGAGGTGAAAGTGGTGGCGCAGCGTCCGCTTGTCACCCGCGAGATAGATCGTATTGGTTATGATGTTCAGGCCGATGACGATAGCAAATCGTCGACAATTATGGAAATGTTGCGCAAGGTGCCTTTAGTTAGTGTTGACGGAGAGGACAAAATTACTGTGCGCGGTTCGTCCAATTTCAAGATCTACAAAAACGGTCGTCCCAACAACACTTTTTCAAACAATCCCAAAGAAATACTCGGGTCAATTCCCGCATCAATGATAAAGCGCATAGAGGTCATTACCGAGCCGGGAGCAAAATATGATGCGGAGGGCGTAGGTGCCATCATCAACATTGTCACGCTCGACAATGTTGTGGTCAAGGGAGTCATGGGTAGCGTAAGTCTCAGCGCCAATACAAGCGATTATGTGCCTCAACCCAATTTGTGGCTTATGTCTCAAATTGATAAGGTGACATTTTCGCTCAATGCAGGATATAAATATTTTTCAGAGCGGCAAACGCGTTCGCAAAACGAATCGGTCTACACATATAAAGATTCGGGCTCTGTGCTTAAAACGGCATCAGAGGGCACAAATCCCGGCAACATGATGTATGTATCAACCGAGGCAAGCTATGAACTTGACTCTCTCAACTTGTTCAGCGCCGAGTTTGGCGGCTATTATTATAACGTCAAGCCCACCGGCAGCGGGTCGGCCATGATGAGCAGTGCCGACGGAAATGTGATATATTCGCTGTGTCAAAACCACAAATTCAAACGATTCAGCTACTTTGACTTTAACGGTAGTATTAACTACCAGCACTCCACACGACGTAAAGGCGAAACTATCACATTGTCATATATGCTCTCGACGACCGACCAAACACGCGACCAGTTTATCGAGTACACCGACATGGTGAATGCCCCCATCGATTACACACAAAGCAATGCATATTTTGACCTGAACTTCATTGAGCATACCTTTCAAGCCGACTGGGTGCGCCCGTTTGCCAAAATACACCAGATAGACCTCGGAGCAAAATACATCTTGCGCGACAACAACAGCATTACCGACCAAGAATTTGTCGGCTCACACGCTTCGCATTCCGACTTTGCCCACATCACCGACATCGCTGCCGCCTATGCCGATTATCGCATAAACCTCGGCAAATGGAGCGCTCGAGCCGGATTAAGATATGAATACTCTCATCTCAAAGCCGAATATCGCGACGGCTCCAACCCCGATTTCGGCAGCAATCTCAGCGATTGGGTGCCATCGGCATCGGTGGCATGGCGTCCCGACGGCGCAAACAGTCTCTCACTCAACTACGCATCGCGCATCAATCGTCCGGGTATCAGTTATTTAAATCCGGCTGTGGAAGAATCGGTAACCACCACCTCTCAAGGCAATCCCACTCTCGAAAGTGCGCGGCACAACTCGCTGAAACTCTCCTATATGTATATCAGCCCCAAGCTGAACATGAATTTGTCGGCAGGATATGAGTTTTCTGATAACGTTATCGCAAACTATACTTATGTCAAAGATGATCACATATATTCGACTTATGGCAATATCGGAAGTGGCCGCATTTTGTCGTTAGGGGGATATTTGCAATGGGCTATTACTCGCAAAACATCATTTTTGCTTAATGCAAACGCGGCATATAATCAATATGCCAATGAATCGGTTAGCGCCCAATTGTCGCGATGGACAGCCACAAGTTATGCACAACTAACACAACGGTTGCCGTGGAAACTCACACTCGGCTTAACAGGGTATTGGTTTAGTGGAATGATTTCTGATGCTTATAGTTACACGATACCGGTCAAAGGAACTGTGTATTACAACATCACATTGCAGCGCTCGTTCCTGAAAGAAGACCGATTGACCGTGAAACTGGCTGCTGGCAACATCTTTGGCCCCGACAAGTCAGAGTATAAAACCGTCACAGTCAACGGCGACTACATTGGCGACACACGTTCATGGCAATTCAACCGGCAATTGTTTGGCATAAACATTTCCTATCGTTTTGGATCACTCAATGCCCAAGTGAAGAAAACCGCCAAAACCATCGCCAACGACGACCTCATCGGCCGCAAAAAATAACGAAACACATTGATATAACCATATAAAACTCAGAAAAATCAATCTCAACCGATTCGGTTGAGATTGATTTTTTATTACCGATAATTGTCGGATTTAATGTCATTGTTGAATTATTGCATTGAGAGCACTTTTTGCAAGGTTATAACCTTGCTCTGCGGCTTTGCGATACCAATTCACTGCCTCGTCGTAATTTTTATCAACTCCGTGGCCATTATAATAGCAGTACCCAAGATTATATTGGGCCGGTGCATTACCTTGCTTTGCGGCTTTTCGATACCATTTTACTGCCTCGTCGTAATTTTGATCAACGCCACGACCATTATAATAGCAGTCCCCAAGATTATTCTGGGCCCATGCATTACCTTGCTCTGC
>JAFPCM010000100.1 GCA_017390185.1 Muribaculaceae bacterium | reverse complement strand
GGCAAAGATAAGTCGTATAAGCGGAGTAAAATTCATGTCCTATTATAATTAATATAACCCACAAAATTACATAAAAAATCCAAAACAGCAAATATTAAAGATGTAAAGACCACAAACTCGTTGAGATTGGTTTCGGTATAAAAAACAGCCCCCAAGTTCAAAATGAAACTTGGGGGCTGGATGTTAGAGAAAACTATGTGTTATTTCTTCACGATTTTTGTGCTGGCGATGTTGCCTTCAGCATCTGTTGTGCGGAGCATATAGATGCCGGCGGGCATATCTTTAACATCGATTGAGCTTACATTTTCGCCTTCAAATACTTGTTGTCCGGCGAGTGAGAACAATTGAGCTTTGGCAGCTTCGTTTTCGATGTAGATTACTTCGGTTGCGGGGTTGGGGAAGACTTTCACATTGCCACCGATAGTAACTTCGCTGATGCCTGATGCAGAGGCAAAGAGCATCTTGATGTCGGCAACCATAGTTGAAGCACTGTAAGCGATTGTTGCGTTAACATCAATGTGTTCGGTTTCGCTATAGGTTGATTGGAAACGTGAACGCTTGTTTTCGTTTTCGTAGTCTCCAAATGTTCCGCGGAATTTTACATCCATACCGTCGGTGTTGGGAGCAACTTTGTGAACCATGATAACGAGGTTGCCGCCTTTATATTGGTAGGGAGTAGTGAAGGGAATAGTCCATTCGCTTTCTGTTTTTGAAATGGGACAGTTGCCGTCAAATACGAGGGTCATTTCTGAAGCGGGAATGCTGCCGTCGAGAAGAGTGGTTGAGTCGGTTTCGCTCACCCAAACTTTCAAGGGTACATTTGCATAGTTGTTTGTCACTTCGGCAAATGGATATGCAATCATTGTGAGTTCCATGTTTTCAACACCGATTTCTTCGGCGCGGTAGATTGTTTGACCAACAGCTTCGTCGCTCATGAATGAAACGGGGAGTACATAGAGTTCTTCGTCGTTTTGACCAACTTCTACAAATCTGCTGCCGGCAGCAAGAACTGTAACTGCGATTTCGGCTGACGCATTGTTAGCTGAATTGAGGTCGGCTTCGTAAATGATTTTGGCATTAAGTTTGATTTCTCCTTTTGCATCGGGAGTAAATGACAATTCGATATTGGCGTCTTGTGCGCTTGCGATGTCAACACCGGCTTTTTCGTCGAGAACGTTTCCTTTATCATCAAGGAGTTGTACTTTATAAGAAGCACCGGCTACATTTTCAGTGCCTTTGTTGCGAACTTTGAAAGAGAATGTTGCAGCGGCTTTTTCTTCGGGGTAGAGGTTGCCGGTCAATGCGCCTGCTGCGAGGTCATATTGGAGTTTTTCGGCAGCAGTAACATCGGCAACCCAACCTTCGCCACGGCTCATGATGTCAGAGAAGAATACAAATGTCAATGCACCGTCAGCGCTTGAGGATTCGAGTTCAACGAGGTCTGAGGGAACGCTTGTAGCTGAGTAGCGACCGATGAGGTCTTTTGTGCCAGTACCGTTAAACACGATGAGTGAGTCGGCATAAGTGTCAAAGTCAAACAATGAGAACTTGGCTGTAACGATAGCGTTGCTTGCTGCGGGACGAATTGTGAGTGTGTCGTTT
>JAFPCM010000099.1 GCA_017390185.1 Muribaculaceae bacterium | reverse complement strand
ATATCTTTATTGTCGAGCGAATCAAGGTAAGCTTCGAAAATTTCTTGGAATGGGGTAGCATAATTAATCATTATGCAGTCGATTTCGTCGTCTTCTTCGGCAAGGCCCTCACTCTCGTTTTGGGCCTCGTCCAATATCATTTGGTGTATTTCGGGGAATTTTGAACTGATTATCGATTCGGCTAAGTCGCAATCTTCATCCCAATCGACATTGGGGTCATAGATGGCGTTTTCGATTTCGGTGGTTATTAGCTTGTGGGCCTCGTCGGTAATGTTTACGGCAAAAGATATTTCACCTCCGTCACCGCCACAACAACACACGGTTGCGTCAAATTGGAGAGTTGTCATAATCGTAAGTTATTAGTGTTGGTTAGAATGTTTTTGGTCTTCTACTTTTTCGCAAATATTCATGATTGAGATGATAGCTGCAGTAATTGCAAGTGCGATAATGATTGCCATAATTTTCAGATTTTAGATTGTTGTTATTTGATTATGGCACAAAGTTAATGGGTGGGTTGGGCAAGAATTGTGGTATGGGTATGTTTAAATATGTTAAACATGATTGTTTTCCTAAAAAAACAGCCCCGAAGAACATTGTGTAGTTTCGGGGCTGTTTATATGTTATTTGGAAATGGCGTCGGCTAGGGCTTCGAGAGCGGGAATGTCGGTTTGTTTCATGCGCGAGACTATCGTGACAACAGGCTCGACGATTTCAATGTTTTTCATGCGGCCAATCATATCGGTCATAACTCGCGCCGCACATGGTGCCCAAGAGCCGTTTTCGATGATACCGATGCGGCGGTTTTGGAAGTTTTTGGTTTGCAAGTGGTGCAGAAAGTCGTGCATTGCGGGGAATACGCCGCCGTCATAAGAGGCTGCGGCTAATATCATGCGATTCATGCGGAATGCGTCTTCCAGAGCTTCGGCCATATCATCGCGGCAAAGGTCGCAAATAGAGATGTTGGCAATGCCACGATCGCGGAACATTTGGGCCATAGTTTGTGCGGCTACTGCAGTTCCGCCATAAATGGAGGCATAGGCGATGAATACGCCGTCGGTCTCTGGTTCATATTTGCTCCAAGTATCATATAGGTTGATATAATGGCTGAGGTTTTCGCTCAATATCGGCCCGTGCAAGGGGCAAATGGTCTTAATGTCGAGTGATGAGGCTTTTTTGAGTAATGCTTGAACTTGTGCGCCATATTTGCCGCATATGTTGAAATAATAGCGGCGAGCTTCGCAGTCCCATTCTTCGTCGTGGCACAGTGCACCGAATTTGCCAAATGCGTCGGCCGAGAATAGTATTTTTTCAGTAGCCTCATATGTCGTGATCACTTCGGGCCAATGTACCATGGGTGCTGTCAAGAATTGCAATGTGTGTTGACCGAGATTGAGGGTGTCATTGTCCTTTATCGTAATGGTGTTGTTGCTAAAATCAATGCCTTCAAAAAATTGCGGAAGCATTGCGATGCCTTTGGCTGAAGATACGATTTTGATGTCGGGAAAGCGCTTGAGGGCTTCGGCAATGTTGCCCGAATGGTCGGGTTCCATGTGCTGAACAATCAGATAGTGGGGTGTGCGGCTATTGAGTGCGTTGTCGAGGTTTTGCCACCAAATATCGCTTTTGCGATTGTCAACGGTGTCGATAATCGCAATTTTTTGGTCAAATATAATATATGAGTTATAGGCGATGCCATTTGGAATGATGTATTGCCCTTCAAAAAGGTCAAGGTCGAGGTCGTCGACCCCAATGTATTTAATGCACTGTGTGATATCGTTATTCATAATCAAAATTTTTTGCAAATATCCGATTTTTTTGTGAGTCGGGCAATTTATAGGGACTTTAATTTTTACAAACAAAAAAATAGGACGAAAGTTTTCGGAGTTGTGAAATAATATGTGAGTTTGCTATAAGCAAGGAAAAAAATATGCGGGTTTAACATTTAATAAACGAGGCTAAGATAGAACAAGGCGTCATATCATGTTATAGTATTTTAGAAGGTGTTTATAAGGAAATTGGGTTTAATGATGATGTTAGTCATAATGGCGGTGTTGCCAATGACAGCTCAACTAAATGTGCAGTTGCACTATAATTTTGTACATAATTTTTATGGTGATCCCATAAAAAAAGGACCGCAAGGTCCCATTTTTTGTGTATGATATTGAGCTATTTAAATTTTGTTCTTAGGGGTTGTCGCTTGGAAATCTTTGAGGTAGGCCGGAACTGAATAGGCCAAATCCAGAAATTCGCCTCGGCGGAATGACATTTCGGCCAATGCAAGCATGTCAGATGCCAAGGGGTGAATGTTGTCAATAAATCGGGCGTTGGGGTGCTTGATAACTTCGCGAGCTTTGTCGCTGCCGTTACCGAAGAATACCACGGGGCCATTGTCGAGCCATTGAGCATAGGAGTTTTCGTCAAGGATGAGGGGCGATGGCATCATCTCTTCGTTAAGGCCTAGGTCGAGTACTGATGTATACACCTCCATGCGGCGGGCGTCGATCATGGGCGCAAACATGGCATCGGGGTCAATGTCGTGGTTAAACATTACCGAAGTGGCCATGATTTTGAGCGTGTCGATACCGATGAGAGGTATGTCTAACGCATAGGCAAGGCCTTTGGCTTCAGACAAGCCGATGCGCAATCCTGTGTAGCTGCCTGGGCCGATGCTCACAGCGATGGCTTCGAGTTTTTGGTTGTGCTCCTTGATGTAGTCAAGGCATTTTTTGATGTATCCGCTGAGCAAAGCTGCGTGGTTTTGCCCTTTATAATCTTCAAAATGTTCAAGCACCATACCGTTGTCGGAAACTGCTGCCGAGCACACATTGGTTGATGTTTCGATGTGTAAAATGACTGCCATTGGTAGTTATCGTTGAATTTTTGTGCAAATTTAGTGCTTTTTCCCGCTTAAATCGTATATTTGCAGAAAATAAGCAAAAATAGTTATGATTTTATCAATGACAGGGTTTGGCAAGTCGGTTGTCGAACTTCCCAATAAAAAAATTACAGTTGAAATCAAGTCGCTTAACAGCAAGCAACTTGACATGTCGGCACGTGTGCCAGCTGCATATCGTGAAAAAGAACTTGAGTTGCGTAACCTTGTGTCACGTCGCTTGGAGCGGGGCAAAGTTGATTTGATTGTGCATATCGAAACAATTACTGAAGAGGCCGCAATCACGCTTAACGTGCCGTTGATGGCGGCATATAAAAAACAATATGAAGAAATGGCTGCGGCATTGTCTATTCCGTTGCCCGAAGACTGGTATAGCGTGTTGTTGCGCTTGCCCGATGCGATCAAGTCTGATGCCCACGAGGCTTTGGCCGAAGACGAATCGGCTGCGTTGGTCGAGGCTGTCAGCAAAGCTGTAGAGGAATTGATGCAATTCCGCGCTGTTGAAGGCCGCAAACTCGAAGATTTCTTCACTGCCCGCATAGAAAATATTCGCAACCTGTTGGCCGAAGTGCCGCAGTATGAGGGCGAGCGAGTGGCCAAAATCAGAGCCCGCATTGAAGAAGGGTTGGCAAAACTCGGTCCAATCGATTATGACAAATCACGCCTCGAACAAGAAATGATTTTCTACATCGAGAAACTTGACGTAAACGAGGAAAAACAACGCCTCTCACAGCACCTTAACTATTTCATGGAAACAATGGCGACCGGTATGGGACAAGGAAAGAAACTCGGCTTTATCAGCCAGGAAATGGGCCGCGAAATCAATACTCTCGGCTCAAAAAGCAACCATGCCGAGATGCAAAAACTTGTTGTGAAAATGAAAGACGAGTTAGAGCAAATCAAAGAACAAGTGTTGAATGTAATGTAACGGATATGGCAGGAAAAATCATCATAATTTCAGCTCCATCGGGTTGTGGCAAATCGACCATTATTAACGAGATTTTTAAGCAAGGTGGTGTAGATATGCAATTTTCGGTGTCGGCAACCAACCGTCAGCCTCGCGTGGGAGAGGAACATGGCGTAAGCTATTTCTTCTTGACCGATGAGGAGTTTCGCCAAAAAATTGCCGAGGACGCATTTGTGGAGTTTGAAGAAGTGTATCCCGGTCGTTTTTACGGAACACTTAAAAGCGAAGTTGAGCGCATCTGCCAATCGGGCCACAATGTAATTCTTGACATCGATGTCAAAGGTGGCGTTAATGTGAAACGCATGTATGGCGAGCGTGCCATAAGCATTTTTGTGATGCCGCCGTCGGTCGAAGAGTTGCGTCGCCGTCTCGAAGGTCGTGCTACCGACGCTCCCGAGGTGATTGACCAGCGAGTTGGCAAGGCCGAGTTCGAAATCGGTTTTGCTCCTCAATATGACTGTTGCGTGGTGAACGACGACCTTCAAAAGGCCGTTGCCGAAACACGTGCAGCAATATTAAAACACATTAATTAATAATATAGTGACACGGATAGGTGTATTAGGCGGCTCGTTTAATCCGGTTCATGTCGGACATGTGATGCTTGCGAGCTATTTGGCCCAATATGCCGGCCTTGACCAGGTGTGGCTCATGTTGTCGCCACGCAATCCGCTCAAAGAGGCCGAAGGGCTTGCCGACGATAACCATCGATTGGCAATGCTGCAAGTGGCGGCCGGCGTTTGCGGCCACATAAAGGTGTGTGACATTGAGTTGTCGATGCCGCGACCGTCATATACCATCAATACACTTGACCGTCTTAAAAATGATTATCCCGACAAACAATTCAGCCTTATTATCGGTTCGGATAATTGGCAGATATTTGATCGTTGGCGCGATAGTGACCGCATTATTGCCGATTATGGGGTTATAGTGTATCCTCGCCCGGGTTATGATGTCGTTATAGACGGTATTGACGGAGTGAGATTTGTCGATGCTCCGGTAGTGAACTTGTCAAGCACATTTATCAGGGAGGGAATTGCCCTCGGAAATGATATGGACGCGTTTTTGCCCAAAGGCGTGAACGATTATATCAAAAAACACAATTTGTATAAAACACAATAGAAATATAATGGATAGTACAGCGTTAAACACCAACACTTTGGCATTTATTGCATTGTGCAACGAATACTGTGTGGCAATGGAGCAAGCACGCGAAAGCGAACGCGAGGATTTTGTAAGATCGATGTTGCGATTGTTGCCGCGAATATACATTTCGGCAACCGATTTGAAAACCGATTCAGGCCAGAGCGAAGAAGCTTATTTGGAAAGCGCCCTCGAAGAAGATTATTATGAATCGGTGAGATGCTCGGTAGAGAATATGTTGGGTCCCGATGATGTGTATCTCGAAGTGTTTGAGGATGATATGAAGTATTCCGATACACCTATTGCTGCGAGCGTGTCGGAGGGTTTGGCCGATATTTTCCAAGTGCTGTATAATTTTGTCGTTATGGTAAAAGAAAGCCCCGAAGAATTGGTCGAAATGGCAGTTGTGGCTGTTAAAGACGAGTTCCAAAGCTATTGGGGCCAACGCTTGTGCAATGTGATGAGAGCTTTGCACAGCATAAATTATGATATGACCGATAATCAATAAAAATCAGAGTATATGAGAAATAACAGATATATAAAAGATCTCGTTGACTTTATGAACAAAAGTGTGTGTAACTTTTGGGCAGTAAAGACTATTAGCGAAATACTTGAAGCCAATGGATTCAGTCAGTTAAATCCTGCCGATGCTTGGACGCTCAAAGCCGGAGATCGCCGATATGTGGTTAAAAACCACTCGGCAATATTTGCTTTTGTGGTGGGAGAAGGTGGCGCAGCCGACGGGTTTAAGATTATCTCGGCGCATAGCGATTCACCCGGTTTCCGCATCAAACCCAATCCTGAAATGGTGTCGGACGGCGGCATTTTGAAACTCAATACCGAGGTTTATGGAGGTCCTATTCTCTACACATGGTTTGACCGACCTTTGTCAATAGCCGGCCGAGTGATGTTGCGCAGCACAGACGTATTAAATCCGGTTACCAAACTTGTCAAGATTGGCCGTCCGTTGCTCACAATTCCACATTTGGCGATACACTTTAACCGCTCAGTGAATGAAGGGAATAAGTTGTCGAAACAAAAAGATATGTTGCCCGTAATTGGCCGCATCGATAGCATGATTGAGCGAGACGGTTATGTGTTGCGCCTTGTCGCTAATGAATTGGGCGTTGACGAGCAAGATATTCTTGACTGCGACTTGTTGCTCTATGACACCACTCCCGCTTGCTTGGTGGGTGTAAATGACGAGTTTATCACATCGGGCCGTCTTGATGACTTGGGCATGGCTCATGCTGCAATGACTGCGCTTCTCGAGTCGGGCGAGGGCTCAATGACTCGCGTCATGGCTATATTTGACAATGAAGAAACAGGTAGCGGCACAAAACAAGGTGCGGCATCGCCCGTATTGGCCAATATCTTGCGCCGCATAGTGGCATGTCAAGGTGGCGGTGAAGAAGACTTTTTGCGAGCAGTGGCCCGCTCGTTTATGGTTAGCGCCGACAATGCACATGGCGTTCACCCCAACTATGTAGAAAAACATGACCCGACCAACCATCCTGTGCTTGGCGATGGTCCTGTGATCAAGATAAACGCAAACTGCAAGTATATGACTGACGCCGACTCGGCAGCAGTGTTTAAGGCCGTGTGTGACAAAGCCGGAGTGCCTTGTCAATACTTTGTCAATCACAGTGACTCGGCCGGCGGATCGACTTTGGGCAACATCCTCACATCGCAACTTGATTTGCGCGGTGTGGATATGGGTAGCGCAATGTGGGCAATGCACTCGGTGAGAGAAACTTGTTCAACTGACGACCATGTATATGTAATCAAAGCATTTACCGAATTCTATAATAGTTGATGAGTTTTGTGGGAGATAGTTATAAGGCTCTGAAAAAGAAATAAGTATGGGGGGTTAAGGACTGGCTATTTGGGAAAAAGAAAGAAACAAGGCAGGTGAATATATGTTTGCCTGATGAAAGTTTTGCCCTCGCAGAAGTGCGTTCAAAAGATGGTGTCGAGTTGCACCTTATGATAATAAATAAGTCTTTGGGGGACTATAAGGAAGACGTGCAATTAAAACAAGTGTTTGGCTATAATTGCTCAATCATATTTGAATATGAAGATGTTGATGAAAATCAATGGCCTTCATCTGAGGAGTTTGCGGTTATGCAAAATTTTACAAATGAATTTGATAAAGCACTAAAAAATGATGCCGACCATCCCAATGCTTTGTTTGTGGCACGAGTGACCAGTAATGATGGAACATGCCAAATGATATGGGTGCTAAATAATCCGGATTTGGCAATAAACTATCTTGATGACCTTATTGCCAAAGGTAATCAAACAAGAGAGTTTGAATACCGAATAGTAACAGACCCGACTTGGGATTCTATTGATTACTTCCTGGAGGGATATAAAAATAATAACAAATAGCGTTAGTTATATCAAAGTGCGGTCATCATTGGCCGCATTTTTTTATGGTCCGAAACAAAACGGAGTGGTGGGGTGTTATAGGTGTGTAGTTTAATTTTATATGGACCAGATATGAATAGTAAAGTTATGTTAGGAACGGCTATGTGTTGCGGCGCAGTGCAGGCAATGGCGTGCACGGGATTGTCGCTCACAGCTCGTGATGGCTCGTATGTGCAAGCGCGCACTATTGAAGCTGCGGCAGGAGCTTTGAAAAGCGAGTATGTGATTATTCCCCGCGGTCAGGAAATAACCTCTTTTACCCCTACGGGCATTAACGGACTGATGTTTACGGCCAATTTTGGTGTTGTGGGCATGTCGGTGGTGATGAAGGAGTTTATTTGCGAAGGCGTTAACGAGGCTGGACTGTCGGCCGGGTTGTTTTTCTTTCCCGAATATGGTCAGTATCAAGAATATTCGCCGTCGCATAACGATGAAACACTCGGCGATTTGCAAGTGCCAACATGGATTTTGACGCAGTTTGCATCGATTGACGAGGTTAAAGAAGCCATAGGTGGCGTTCGCATTGTGGGCCTTGACCGGAATTCGGTGGTGCATTATCGCATCGGCGAGCCGTCGGGCCGTCAAGTGGTGCTCGAAATTGTTGACGGTGTGCCTCACTTCTATGAAAATACTGTGGGCGTGCTCACCAATGCTCCCGGATTTCAGTGGCATGTAACCAACCTTAATAATTATGTGAATCTGTTTCCAGGTGCTGCCCCCGACCGAAAATTGGGCGATGTGACATTAAAACCGATAGGCGGCAATTCGGGATTTTTGGGCTTGCCTGGCGACGCGACTCCTCCGTCACGATTTGTGAGAATAGCATTTTATCGTGCCACAGCCCCGCAACTCGCAACAGGCCACGAGACAGTGTTGCAATGTTTTCACATTCTCAACAATTTTGACATACCCATAGGTATTGAGCACCCAGCAGGCGAGGTCCCCGATATTCCAAGCGCCACTCAATGGACATCGGCAATAGACTTGACTCATCGCAAGGTGTATTACAAAACCGCCTATGACAATTCGATCAGGTGCATAGACTTGTCGACCATTGATTTCGGCAAAGTGAAATATCAGTCGTGTCCCATGGATGAGGTGAAAGAGCAGCCTATTCAGTATATTGTTATAAAGTAGTGAATAAACTAGTGCCTAATATCAGCCAAATCGTCAAAAATGATGGTTTGGCTGAATTTTTGTAATTATTTTTGCGAAAATGCTATAAAATTGATATAAAAGAATTATATTTGCAAGCAAAAGATAAAATAAACCGCATAAAACAAACAAATCTAAATAACAACCTTATGTCAGTAGTAAAATTTTACCAAAAAGACCAACAAGTTCCCTTGGAAATGCACAAGGTGAGAGTGGTCCAAAAACTTTTTCTTCCCAATGTTGAAGAACGTGTAGCCAAAATAAAAGAAGCCGGAAACAACACATTCTTGTTGCAAAACAAAGATGTGTTTATGGATATGCTCACCGACTCGGGCGTTAACGCGATGAGTGATAATCAGGTGGCTGCATCAATGCAAGCCGATGACTCATATGCAGGGTCTGAAACATATAACCGATTGGTTGCAGCGCTCAAAACCGTTTTCAAAACCGAATATTTCTTGCCTGCTCACCAAGGTCGTGCGTGCGAAAACATTCTTGCCGAATCGTTTGTGAAACCAGGTGATGTTGTTCCCATGAACTTCCACTTTACAACTACCAAAGCCCACATTACTCGCATGGGTGGTAGAGTAGAGGAGCTTGTGACTAAAGCCGGTCTTGACCCCGATTACATACATCCTTTCAAGGGTAACTTTGATATTGACCGTTTGAAAGCGCTTATTGCCGAAGTGGGTGCAGAGCACATTCCTTTTGTTCGCATCGAAGCCGGTACTAACCTCATTGGTGGTCAGCCGCTTTCAATGGAAAATATGCTCGAAGTGGCAAAAGTGTGTCGTGAAAACGGTATCATGTCGGTGCTTGATGCATCGTTGTTGCAAGATAACTTGTATTTCATCAAGACCCGTGAAGAGGCTGCTAAAGATATGTCTATCAAGGAAATCACTCACAAGATTGCCGATGCAATGGACCTTATTTACTTCTCAAGCCGCAAACTTGGTTTCTCTCGTGGTGGTGGTATTGTGTCAAACAACAACGACCTTATCATGAAGATGAAAGAGTTGATTCCTTTGTTTGAAGGTTTCTTGACTTATGGTGGTATGGAAGTGCGCGCAATGGAAGCCATGGCGGTTGGTCTTCTTGAAACTATGGATGAGGAAATCATCAACCAAGGTCCTCAATTTATTGAATATCTTGTGAAAGAACTTGACGAATATGGTGTGCCTATGGTTAAGCCCGCGGGTGGTCTTGGTGCTCACATCAATGCGTCGGCATTCTTGCCCGATATGCCCCACGATATGTATCCTGCTGGTGCTCTTGCAGCTGCATTGTACATCGCTGGCGGTATTCGAGGCATGGAACGCGGTTCGATTTCAGAACAACGTAATGAAGACGGTACTGAAAACTATGCCGAGTTGGAATTGTTGCGTTTGGCATGTCCTCGCCGTGTGTTCACACTCTCTCAAATCAAGTATTGTGCCGACCGCGTGAAATGGTTGTATGACAATCGTCACTTGATTGGCGGTTTGAAATGGCAAGATGAGCCTCAAGTGTTGCGTTTCTTCTCTGGCCGATTGGAAGCTATCGGTGATTGGCAAGACCGTTTGGCCGCTAAATTCCGTGAAGATTTTGGCGATAGCTTGTAGTCGACAACGAAATAAAGTGAATAAAAGCACATCAATTTTTGTGATTGATGTGCTTTTTACATTTTAAATTGTTAACTTTGTGAAGTTTTACCAATAATAGCTTTTAGAAATGAAAAAGTTGTCAACCATCAAAGTATTAGCATTCTTATTTTTGATGCTGCCATTGGCGGCATTTGCAAGTGCCAGACCTCAGCGAGTGTCACCAGCATCGGTGGGTATTGCTCCCAAACAACTTGAATTGCTCTATGATTCATTGCTGGCAAGTAATGAAACCGAGTTGCATCACTTGATTGTCATGGTTGACGGTAAAGTAGCAGGTGAGTTGCACCCGGCTCCATTCAAAGCCGAACATCGTCACACTCTTTATTCGGTGTCAAAGACTTTTGTTGCCGCTGCAGTCGGTCTTGCTGTTGACGACGGAAAGCTATCGGTAGAAGATGAGTTGACAAAGTTCTTCCCTCAATATGCCTCAACAATTGCAGGTGTTAAAATCAAAGATATGCTCACCATGCGTTCTGGTTTTAAGACCGAAGGAGGTATGCGTAACAAACAACAAGATTGGGTAGATTACTATTTGTCTCGCCCTTTATTTGCACAACCAGGCACGAGATATTCTTATGACTCAATTGAAACATACTTGTTGTCGGCTGTTGTACAGCAGGTTATGGGTAAAGATGTGTTGCAATTGTTGAATGAACGAGTGTTTGGCCCTATGGGTATCAATGATGTAGAGTGGGAATTGTGTCCCAAAGGCATCGTTACTGGTGGTTGGGGTATTTATATGTCGGCAATGTCGCAGGCAATGTTTGGTCAATTGCTCTTGAATAAAGGACAATGGGAAGGCAAGCAGTTGATTTCAAGCGAATGGATTGACGAAATGATGACCGTTAGGGTTGTGCGTGATGCTAACGATTATGGCTATCAGATTTGGCTTTGTGAGTATCCTGGAGCATGGCGCGCTGACGGTGCGTTTGGTCAATACATAATCGTTGTGCCTCAGAAGAATATGGTCGTAGTCTTAAACCAATGCTCGAGAAGTAAGGGTTGGCCTGAACGCGGCAATATTTGGAACACCGTGGTGAAACATTGCTTGAATTGTGCTATTGAAACCACTCCTGCAGCATTGGAGTCGTTAGAAAAATATGAGGCCGAAGCGTCTCTTCCTTTGCTTGAAGGAAATGCTGGTAATGATTTGGCTAAGAAATATAACGGCAAGAAAATCAAATTGGAAAAAAATAAGCTCGGATGGAAATCTGTTGCTTTCAATTTTGATAAGGAGAAAGTTGTCCTTGACGTTGTTGAAGAAGACGGTAGCAAGTCGGCGATAGAGTTGGGTTACAAACAATGGCTCACATCGCAGCTTGGCGGCTATCCCAATTACTCAATCGGTGCGCAAGCTCGTTTTACAGGTATATCAGGCCCTTTCTACACAGGTTCTTGCTATGCATGGAATGATGACAATACATTGTCGGCCAAGATTCATTATGTCAATTGGGTGACATCAATTAGACTTGATGTGAAATTTGGCGACAAGGTTGAGATAACAGTCAATCAAAACTTCCCGTCTAAGCCTTTTGTTATTGTTGAGAAATAATTAACCAGTAAACGGAATCAAAAAGTCATGAGTCAATTTTGGTTGATAGCGGTTTTGTCGGTGTTTGTGGTAGCCGTCGTATTTTCGGGGGTGTTGATTCCGCAGATATTGCTTATTGCGTTCAAGAAGCGACTGTTTGATCATGTCGACGGTCGCAAGATACATCATGGTACAGTGCCAAGATTGGGCGGAATGGCTTTTATGCCGGTAGTCATTTTGTCGGTGTCGTTGCTATTGGGTGTAACCTTGGTGTTTGACTCGACAGAGGTTTTGATGTGCTTGGTTTCGGATATGAAAAGCATTGCGTTTTTGACCAGTGCAGTGATTGTGATATATCTCGTGGGGTTGGCCGACGACCTCATTGGCGTCAGATATCGCGGCAAGTTTGTGGCTCAGATTATTAGCGGCATGTTGCTTTTGGCGTCGGGTCTTTGTGCTTGTCATTTTTATGGAGCATTGTTCATCGGGGATGTGCCTCACTGGTTGGGTGCGCTCTTTACTGTGTTCTTGGTCGTGTATGTTGTCAACGCAATAAACTTTATTGATGGGGTAGATGGATTGGCCTCGGGAATGAGTGCGATAGCGTTTTTGTGCTACGGTGCAACGTTCTTTATCGTTGGCGAATATATCTATGCCGCAATTGCTTTTGCTGTGTTGGGTACGGTTGTGCCATTCTTCTACTTCAATGTATTTGGTGATGCGAAGAAACGAAAAAAGATATTCATGGGTGACACAGGATCTCTAACATTGGGATTGCTATTGTGCTTTTTTGCCGTTAAATTGAGTCAGATTGGCGCGACAGTGAAAGATGTGAACCCTATGGTGCTGGCTTATGTTCCGCTGTTTATACCTTGCATTGATGTTGTGAGGGTGGTGGTAGGTCGCATTCGTCGCGGAGCCAATCCGTTTAAGCCCGACCAAACACACATTCACCATAAAATGATGGCCACCGGATTGTCTCAGCGAGTGGTCATGGTGTTGATTCTTGCCATGTCGATGGCTCTTATTCTGCTTAACATCGTGTTGTCACAGGTGTTGGATGTGAATTTGATTTTGCTCTTTGACGTCTTGCTCTGGCTAGGCTTGAATGTTGTGCTGTCTCGATTCAAGAAAAATCGTCGTGATTGCGATGTGACATCGCAAAATGCCGATTGATGCGTAGTCGGAGGATTTTTTCATTGACCATAAAAGTGCATTTTAATTTGACTCTTTAAAATAAAAGAGTTACCTTTGTATTTGTGTAAAAATGTTTTGTAAAACCGATAATACAAATACATATGCGTATTAAATTAGACTTGTTATATGTGCTTGTGAGCGTGTTGATTATGTCGTCATGCTCAACTCCTAAGATTTCTTATTTCCAAGATGTTGACGATGCAACTCAGTTGGCTTTGGCTGTCAGCGGAGATATAAAGTTCAAAACTGGAGATAAAATTACGGTCGTTGTAAACACAAAAGACCAGGAATATAACAATCTTTACAACCTTCCTTATGTGCCTACACGCATAGGCCAAACAATCAATTATACCCAACAATCTCAAGGTTTGTCGTGCTACACAGTCGATGATGAGGGATTCATTGATTTCCCCATTTTGGGAAAGGTGAAAGCTGAAGGCATGACACGCGTACAATTGGCCGACGAAGTTAAACGTTTGCTTTTGGACAACCGTTTGTTGCAAGACGATCCATTGGTGGTTACAGTGGAGTTTGCTAATCTCACATTCTCAATTCTCGGAGAAGTAAACGGTCCTGGTCGTTACAGTCTTGACAAAGACAAAATGACAGTATTGGAGGCGATAAGCATGGCGCGAGACTTGACCGTTATGGGCGAGCGAGAAAATGTTCTTGTATTGCGCAACGAAAATGGCAAGCAAGTGACTTATATGCTCGACTTGACATCGGCACAAGATTTGGTGAATTCGCCCGCATTCTATTTGCAACAAGGCGACATCATATATGTTCAACCCAACAAAGTGAGACAACGCCAATCAACAGTCAACGGCAATAATATCCGTTCAACATCGTTCTGGATTTCGATTGCGTCATTGTTGACGTCGGTGGCATTGCTTATTGTAAACTCCGTAGATTTAAATTAAGATTTCTGTTATGGCTGTAAATTCGCAGAAAAAACAATATTTGGAAGAAGAAAACAACCAGCAAACATTGAGCATAAAGGATTTTATGCTCATGTGCTTGTCAAAGTGGTATTGGTTTGTGGCATCGTTTGCTGTAGTGATGACGCTTGCGGTGGCATACATTCTTGTCAAAGAACCGAGTTACACACGTTCGTCACAAGTGTTGATAAAATCGGGTTCTGAAGGTTCATCGATATCAAATGCAGTAGGCGAGTTTTCTAATTTGGGACTATTCTCAACCAATAGCAATGTTTATAACGAACTGATTGCGATTAATTCACCATCGGTGATGATGGAGGTTGTTGAGCGATTGGAACTTAATATGAAATATAAAATCGACGGCACTTTCCACAAGAAAACTGTCTATGGGTCAAATCTTCCCATTAATGTCAAATTCTTAGACCTGGATGAAAACACAAGTGCAAAGGTTGAAGTTGACATTGACGAGAATGGTGTTGTTACCTTGTCAGATTTCATGATGCGTGTTGACGATGAAAAAACAAAGTCAGACGAGGTTGTGAGCGGTTTGATGATCGAACCCATAAGCACACCCATTGGCCACATCGCCGTTACACCGACTTTGAATTGGGTTGAAGGTCAAGCTTATCATATTTATGTGACTAAAAGCGGCTTGCACTCAACAGCACAAGCATGTCAGAAAAAACTTGAGGTAAGTATTGACAATAAAGATGCTGATGTTATCAACTTGTCGTATATTGATGTTTCACCCCAACGAGCAGTAGATGTTCTCAACGAAGTTATCAATGTTTATAACGAGAAATGGCTTGATGACAAAAACAAAGTAACTGTTAGCACATCTCGATTCATAGCTGAGCGTTTAGATAGCATTGTCAAGGAACTTGGCGATGTTGATGAAAGCATTTCGTCATACAAAAGTCAGCAATTGTTGCCCGATATGGCTACTGCGACAAATATGTATATGTCGCAAAGCTCTAAGCATATGGAAGATATGCTTAAAATCAACAATGAACTTGCAATGGCTAAGTATATTCTCAACTATGTGAGAAAAGAAGAAAACCGTCGCAAGTTGTTGCCTGTGAATTCGGGATTGTCAAACAAAGGTGTTGAAGCCCAGATTGCAGAATACAATGCAATGCAGTTGAGATTGTCTCAACTCTCATCGGGCGGAGATGTTCAAAACCCTGTAATCGCCGATTTGGAAGCTTCTTTGTCGTCAACTCGTAGCGCTATTGAGACATCGGTTGAAAATCTTGTGCTCAGTCTTGAAACACAGATGAAGAACCTTAAACAAAATGAGGCTCAAACAACAAGTCGCATTGCTGCAAATCCTATTCAAGAAAAATATTTGTTGACAATCGGACGTCAACAAAAGGTGAAAGAATCGCTCTACTTGTATCTCCTTCAAAAACGTGAAGAAAACGAGTTGACAAGAGCTTTCACAGCCGACAATACACGCATCATCACACCTCCCATGGGAGAGTTGCGACCCACATCACCCGGAAAGGTCAAAATATTGTTTGTCGCATTTGTGCTTGCGTTGCTCATTCCCTGTGCATATATATTCATTCGCGAAAGCCTCATCACAACAGTGCGTAATCGCCGCGATTTGTCACGATTGTCAGTTCCGATGATCGGCGAGATACCTTTGCATGGAAAAACTGCACCATTCTGGAAAAAGAATGCAGGTGTTGGAAATGTTGTTGTAGTTGAAGAGGGCCGTCGTGACCTTATCAATGAGGCAATTCGTGTTTTGCGCACAAATGTCGAGTTGATGACCCATAAGGACGAGTCGCGAGTGATTGCTGTGACATCGTTTAATCCAGGTAGCGGTAAATCGTTCTTGGTAATGAATATGGCAAAAAGCCTTGCTCTCAAAGGTAAGCGAGTGTTAGTTATAGACGGTGATTTGCGCCATGCATCGGCATCGGCCTATGTCAATTCACCACGTCGCGGTTTGAGTGGTTATCTAGTGGGTGTCGATGACGATTTGTCGTCATTGATAGTCAAGTCATCATATGATGATAATTTATGGGTGTTACCCGTAGGTATCATACCACCTAATCCCACAGAATTGCTTGAAAGCGATCGTTTGGCACAATGTTTCGACACAATCAAAGATCAATATGATTATGTGTTTATAGACTGTCCGCCGATCGACATAGTTGCAGATACTCAGATTGTCGGCCAATATGCAAATCGAACATTCTTTGTAGTCAGAGCCGGTTTGCTTGAAAAGAGTATGTTGCCAGAGCTCGAAGATATATATCAAGAGGCTAGATTCAAGAATTTGTCGCTTATACTCAACGCAACGACCGACGATGGCGGTGGGCGCTATGGAGGTACATATGGCTATCGCTATGGGGCCAATTATTATGAGCAAAGCGCAAAAGTGAACAAAAAGAATAAATAAAGTGTTGGGTTGTCAATCTTGAATTGTCAACCTAATGCGGTTTTAATAGGAATATATTTTAGCGTATGAAAATAGCTGTTGCCGGAACAGGTTATGTCGGATTAAGTATAGCGACTTTGTTGGCTCAAAACAACGAGGTTGTTGCCGTTGACGTCGTTCCTGAAAAGGTAGATATGATTAATCGACGCATATCTCCAATTCAAGATGAGTATATTGAGAAATACTTGAAAGAGAAGGAGTTAAATCTTGTGGCGACATTAGATGCCGCAAGTGCCTATCGCGAAGCCGACTTTGTGGTTATTGCCGCTCCGACCAACTATGACAGTCAAAAGAACTTCTTTGACACCTCGGCAGTAGAGTCGGTAATCGACTTGGTAATCGCCAATAATCCCGATGCAGTGATGGTGATCAAGAGTACCATACCAGTGGGATATTGTCGCAGTCTGTATGTAAAATATGCGGCAAAATTTGCCCAAGATGCAAATCTTAAAGACAAGAAATTTAATTTGATATTCTCTCCCGAGTTTTTGCGCGAGAGCAAGGCGTTGTATGATAATCTCTATCCGAGTCGCATCATTGTCGGCATACCCAAGTTTATTAACAATTTTGATGCTGAAAACGATGCGATAAAGGCAGTTGCCGATATTCCCCGATTGGAAAAAGCAGCAAGAGATTTTGCCGAATTGTTGCAGCAAGGTGCGTTGAAAGAAGACATAGACACCCTTTATATGGGACTGAAAGAAGCCGAGGCCGTTAAGTTGTTTGCAAATACCTATTTGGCTCTTCGCGTTAGCTATTTCAACGAGCTTGACACTTATGCAGAGGTTAAAGGTCTTGATTCGGCAGCGATTATTCAAGGCATTGGTCTCGATCCTCGCATCGGCACACACTACAACAATCCATCATTTGGTTATGGCGGATATTGTTTGCCCAAGGATACAAAGCAATTGTTGGCCAATTATCAAGATGTGCCTCAAAACATGATGAGTGCCATTGTTGAAAGTAATCGCACCCGCAAAGATTATATTGCCGACCGAGTGCTCGAAATTGCCGGCGGCTATCAGGCTAATAGCGCTTTTGATGCATCTCTCGAAAAGCAGGTGGTTGTGGGCGTATATCGCTTGACCATGAAGTCAAATTCCGACAATTTCCGTCAGTCGTCAATTCAGGGCGTAATGAAACGAATCAAAGCCAAGGGTGCAATTGTAATTATTTATGAGCCTACGCTCGAAGATGGCACAACTTTCTTTGGCAGCAAAGTTGTCAATAATCTTGACGAGTTTAAGTCGCAGTCGCAGGCAATTATAGCCAACCGATATGACTCGGTACTCGATGATGTTAAAGAAAAAGTATATACTCGTGACATATTCCGTCGCGATTAACCCAATAAAACCAAGAACTTATGAAAGGTATAGTATTGGCCGGAGGTAGCGGCACCCGTTTATATCCAATCACCAAGGCAACAAGCAAGCAGTTATTGCCCGTATATGACAAGCCAATGGTGTATTATCCCATATCGGTGTTGATGATGTCGGGAATCAGAGAGATATTGATAATTTCAACTCCGCAAGATTTGCCTTCGTTCAAGCGTTTGCTTGGCGACGGTAGTGATTTTGGCGTTAGATTTGAGTATGCCGAACAGCCTTCGCCCGATGGTCTTGCTCAAGCCTTTATCATTGGCGAGGAATTTATTGGTGATGACTCTGTATGTCTTGTGTTGGGCGACAATATCTTTAACGGTGCAGGTTTTAGCGCGATGTTGCGTGATGCGGTTCGCACAGCCGAGGAAGAAAATAAGGCAACTGTGTTTGGCTATTGGGTTAATGATCCTGAGCGTTATGGCGTAGCAGAGTTTGATGCCGAAGGTAACTGTATCTCAATTGAAGAGAAACCTCAAAACCCCAAATCACACTATGCTGTTGTTGGACTTTACTATTATCCTAATAAAGTGGTGCAGATAGCAAAGACAATCAAGCCGTCGGCACGTGGCGAGTTGGAAATCACTTCGGTAAACCAGAGTTTCCTCGATGACCGTCAGTTGAAGGTTAAGACTCTTGGTCGCGGATTTGCGTGGCTTGATACCGGCACTCACGATTCGTTGAGCGAGGCTTCAACCTATGTTGAAGTATTGGAAAAACGCCAAGGCTTGAAGATTGCATGTCTTGAAGGCATCGCATATCGCAAAGGTTGGATTACTGCCGACAAAATGAGAGAGTTGGCACAACCAATGATTAAAAACCAGTATGGCCAATATCTGCTCAAAGTAATTGATGAAGTGGAGCGTTGGGGTAATAATATGGACGATTAAACAACCGGTATGGAAGTAATCAAAACCGATATAGAAGGCGTGGTGATTATTGAACCACGCATATTCAAAGACGCTCGAGGTTATTTTTTTGAGTCGTTCTCGCAAAAAGAGTTTGATGAGAAAGTGATGCCCATCAATTTTGTACAGGACAATGAAAGCATGTCGACCCGTGGCGTAATGCGTGGATTGCATTATCAGCGCATGCCCTACACACAGAGCAAACTTGTTAGATGTGTCAAAGGTGCTGTGCTTGATGTGGCAGTCGACATTCGTTATGGTTCGCCCACATTTGGCAAGCACGTAGCTGTTGAATTGAGCGAAGACAATCATCGACAGTTCTTCATTCCCCGTGGCTTTGCTCATGGCTTTGCAGTGTTGACCGATGTCGCTGTTTTCCAATATAAGTGTGACAATTACTATGCTCCGCAGGCCGATGCAGGTATTCAATTGCTTGACGAGTCGTTGGGCATTGATTGGAAAATACCGACAATTGAAGCCATTTTGAGCGAAAAAGACCTCAAACAACCGCTGCTCAAAGATGCAGTAAAAGATTTTGATATTAACGATAAATTGTATTAAACACGAGATTTAGAATATGGAATTCAAACGAAACATAATCATAACAGGTGGAGCCGGATTTATCGGTAGCCATGTTGTTCGCCTGTTTGTCAACAAATATCCCGATTATCGAATTATCAACCTTGACAAATTGACTTATGCCGGAAACTTGGCCAATTTGGTTGATATTGAAAATAGTCCCAACTATGTGTTTGTCAAAGCCGACATCTGTGACTATGAGAAGATGACTGAGTTGATGAATACTTATAAAGTAGACGGCATAATTCACCTTGCTGCCGAGAGCCATGTTGACCGCTCGATTAAAGATCCGTTTACATTCGCACGCACAAATGTAATGGGAACATTGAGTTTGTTGCAAGCGGCTAAGGTTTATTGGGAATCGTTGCCTGAGCGTTATGAGGGCAAACGTTTCTATCACATTTCGACCGATGAGGTTTACGGCGCATTGTCGCTCACAAACCCCGCTGGCGATGAAAATGGTCGCGGTCCTTATGGCCCCGATTTCTTCTTTGAAACAACTAAATACAATCCACATTCACCTTATTCGGCATCAAAGGCCGGTAGCGACCACTTTGTGAGAGCATTCCACGATACATATGGCATGCCCACCATCGTGACAAATTGCTCAAACAACTATGGTCCTTATCAGTTCCCCGAAAAACTGATTCCGTTGTTTATCAATAACATTCGCCATCGTAAACCGTTGCCCGTATATGGCAAAGGCGAAAATGTGCGCGATTGGCTCTATGTTGTTGACCACGCTCGTGCCATTGATTTGATTTTTCATGAAGGAAAGGTTGCCGAGACTTACAATATCGGCGGATTTAACGAGTGGAAAAACATCGATATTATACATGTAATTATCAAGACCGTTGACCGCTTGTTGGGTAATCCCGAGGGTCATTCTCTCGACTTGATCACCTATGTAACCGACCGTATGGGTCACGACCTTCGTTATGCAATTGACTCAAACAAGCTCAAAAACGAACTTGGCTGGGAGCCCTCATTGCAATTTGAAGAAGGTATTGAGAAGACCGTACGATGGTATCTTGACAACCAAGAATGGATGGATAACATCACAAGCGGTGAGTATGAAAAATATTATGAATCAATGTATCAAGGCCGTTAATAATATCTGCTGATGTCAGAAAACCTTAAGACAAAAACAGTAAAAGGTGTTGGTTGGAGTTTTGTTGACAATATAGCCAATCAGGGAATTTCGTTCCTTGTGGGGCTTGTGTTGGCTAATCTTCTGACACCTGAGGAATATGGTATTGTGGGTATCATTATGATATTCATAGCCATATTTAACTGTATTGTTGATAGCGGTTTTTCAAGTGCGTTGGTGCGTAAAAAGGACGTCTTGCCCATTGATTATGACACAATCTTTATAGCCAATATCCTTTTCAGTGCAGCAATATTTGTGCTATGTATCTTTGGCGCTCCCTATATTGCCAGCTTTTTCGATGAACCGCAATTGACAATGCTCACGCGGGTGATGGGGATAATTGTGATTATAAATGGTGTGGCGATAGTTCAACGCACAATATTGGTCAAGAATATCGACTTTAAAACACAGACTAAAATATCACTCATTGCCTCTATCTCAAGCGGAGCAGTGGGTATAGGCATGGCCCTGTATGGCTTGGGAGTGTGGAGTTTGGTGGGACAACAAATCTCGCGTCAAACATTAAACACGCTGTTTTTGTGGATATATGGAACATGGCGTCCCCGATTGAAATTCTCGGTTGAAAGTTTCAAACAATTGTTTGGCTTTGGTTGGAAATTATTGGCGTCGGGATTGATTGATGCTCTATGGCGCGAAATCTATCAGGTAGTGATAGGTAAGTGCTACTCATCGTCAATGTTGGGTCAATATACACGATCACAACAGTTTAGCGCAGTGTTTTCGTCTAATCTCACCACTATTGTTCAGCGAGTAAGTTTCCCGGTATTGAGTCAGTTGCAAGACGACAAACAGCGCCTCAAAGAAGGATATCGCAAAGTGATAAAAGTTACGATGTATGTAACGTTTTCGTGTATGCTCATGCTTGCAGCCGTGGCACATCCTATGATTAACGTGCTGATAGGCGAAAAGTGGAACGAGGCTGCCAACATGTTGCCCATTGTGTGTTTCATAATGATGCTTTATCCGCTACATTCGCTCAACCTCAACATGTTGCAAGTTCAAGGACGGTCTGATTTGTTTTTGAAGTTAGAGATAATTAAGAAGGTATTTGCCGTTGGCCCCATTTTGTTGGGTATATTT
>JAFPCM010000098.1 GCA_017390185.1 Muribaculaceae bacterium | reverse complement strand
ATGAGCAACAATGTCTGTGTGCCAAGCACGAGGTTGGCAAATGCAAGTGTCTCGGTGGTGTCGGTGAGGCCATACATTGACAACCCAAACATTACCGCGATTTGCCACGGACCGATGCCGCCGTTTGAGGGTATGCCCATAGCGATGCTTGACAACACAAAGCACACTAACACGACCAATATGCCGTGGGCATCGAGCGCGGCTGCCGTGCAGTCAAATGCGTGGAATGCTACATATAGTTGCATGAAGTAGCAACCCCATATCGCAGCAGTGAGAATGAGCCATTTCACTTTGCCTTTCATGACGGCTATGGCGGCAAAACCTTGCCACATGCCGGTGATGAATCCTTTAATTTTGGCTATGATGGGGTTGTCGGGCATTCGGGTAAACAGTACCCATATGCCTATGGCACACGTCGCAATTGCCACCCAAAGCCAGGGTGATGTCGCAAGAGAGGCCAATGCCTCGTAGGCTTGGGGATATTGCATGATGAATGCCTTGATTTTGTCGGTAGCGAGTAGAAATGTTACTAAAGTGAGCGAAAGCACGGTGACCATGTCGGCAAACCGCTCGGCAATCATTGAACCGAAAACTTTTGTGAACGAAACATTTTGTCGTTGTGCAATAAAGCCGGTGCGCCACACCTCGCCCAAACGAGGCAGCACAAGGTTGACGGCATAGGTGCCAAAGATGCTGTCGACGAGAGTTGACAGCGGAGTGTTGATGCCCAAGGCTCGCAGTTGTATGTTCCAGCGCATAGCGCGAAAAATATGTGAGAATACAGCGATGCTTAATGTGAGAGCAATCCACCATAAACGGCTGCCCTGGCGGGTGATTTGTTGCATCATCTGGTTGAAATCAACACCTGTAAACAGCACATAGCACAATCCCACACTGACGAGCATGGGAATGATATACTTAAATGCTTTGCCTAATATGTTGCTGCGTTTTTTCGAAGTCATGATGCAAAGATAGGAATAATAATTGAAACGATGTGAGAATGTGAGAAAAATGGAAACTAATGAGTCTGAGAAATGTAAAATGCCGCAACTTGTGGCTGCGGCATTTTTATTGTATAACAGAACTTGTCTGATGGTTTTATTTCTTGATAATCTTCATCGGGGCAAGATTGTTCACCTTGATGAAATAATATCCCGAAGGCAGATTATCGACAGCAACAGTTGTCAAATATGTGCCGTTGCCAATCACTGTCTTGACTGTCTTGCCTGAAACTGAGTGGATTGTGATTGTGGTGATGGGTTCGGGCGATTTGACTGTAATCTCTGTTGTAGCGGGAACAGGGTAAACATTCAATTGGAAATCAAATGTTGGGTTAGCAATGATTGTGGGCACATTTTCGACCACGATAGTGCTGTTGTTGGCCGATGCGTCTTGGGCAATCAGGTTGTTTGTGGCAGCATAGTTGGCGGTAATGTTAAACAACCATTTGTTGAGGTCTTTAACGCCGTCGTCGGCGGGGTGGGGACTATTGTCGGGCGTTTTTGTTCCACCCACATAGTCTCTCTCAATCCATTTGACTGCTGGAACGTCATCGGGGAACTCATAATCACCGGGGATAATGCCATCGGTAACGAGTCGGTATCCGGCCAAGTCGGTTGATGTGATTGCATCGTCGTGTGACGGATCATAGAGATAGAACTCATTGATAGTCACTGGAGCGTCGGTAGCCGATGTATAGTCGGTGTCAACGATAATAGAGTAGTAGCTCACGGGAGGCACTTGGTTGTTGGCATAGCTTACTGCGGGAGCCATGATGTCGAGGTCGATATAATAGATGTCCCAATATCCGTCGTTAATACCTTTGACATGATCGCCGTCCCAGTCGGCCCATTCTTGGTCGGCAGCGCGACCGATATGAGGCTCAATCGATGGCGCGTATGCAGTATATGCATTGCTGCCGGCATCAGATGATTCTTCGCTGAACAGTGTTACCGATTTGTCATATTTATCTTGGTATCGTACGATTATGTATGAACTGAAATCGTTGAGTGATATCGATTTGTCGGCGGCTACATTAAACGCATCGGCATTTTTAACGACATGGCAGTAGCTGTAATAGTTTACATTTCGGTTAACGCCGTCGATTGTGGCTTGTTTTGAATAAACTTTGAAGTAGAGTTTGTGTTCAAGGCCATTGATGGTTAATGCACTACCGTTTGCAGGGTTGGTGACCGATGCGGTGTAGGCAGCAGCGGGCACTTCGGCCCATAAGCCGTCAAGACCTGCAATTTCGGTGTTGAAAACAGTGTTGGGGGTGATGTTTTCGCGGTTGATGCTGATTTTGATTTCGCCGGTTTTGTCTATAAACAAGCCTTTTGTTCTGAATTCATAACCGCCGATTTCATATCGGGCATCGCTGTTGAGGCCATAGTTTTCTACATCGTTCCACACCGAAACTGCGTCATAACGTAAGATGTCGTTGTCGGCACGATACTTTGATGCGCCTAAAGCGGGGGTTATATCAAGGTTGATATTTGCAGGGGGATATGTTGTAGATGGTTCAAGTTTGAACTTGGCAAATCTGACGCTTGGCACGTACATATAAATATAGGCATAGTCTGATTTTCCGTCTTTGTTCTCGTCGATTATATTTCCGTCGGCACCACGGGCTTCTTCAGCGCCGAGCCAAACGCCATTAGCATCGGAGTAGCTTGAATTGGGCGCATAATCATAGAGGTATTGAGCCACGGGAATAATATTTGTGAGGTCAGAAGTTCCAGTTGCTTGGCGGTTGGCCATACCTACAAATATGTTACCGGGGTTTTGTGAATACATGTTTTGAGGTGTGATGACAAATAGCTCGTTGTTGAACGCGAGAGTGCATCCACCAGCGTTGTTTACGCGCGAGGGTGTTTCGTAGATGGTTCCCAATCGTGTTGCCATTTTGCCGGGATTGTCAATTTGGAATGCGGTATATGAACTTGAACGCAATTGGTGGATAAACTGGTTTGGTCGGCCTTCAACCGGAATAACGAAGTGCTCATTTTGTTCTACTTGAGCATAGGGGGCTCCAGTTACAGAGTTTACACCAGTTTCGTTATAGTAGGCGTGTTGTGTTGCTGTAACGGTAGAACCGCTAAGTTTCAGTTTGACGGCATATACACCCGATGTTTTGGCTCCTGAGATGTAAAGCAAAGCACCGTCGGCGCTGCTCATCTTACCACTCATTGACAAATATTCGCAACGGCCTGGCGCCATATCACCACCAAGAGTGTAATCGATTGGCGATGTCTTGTCAGCGTAGGTTTGGTTGCCAAGACGGAACTCGTCAATGTCAATTACAGTAGTGAGGTCAACAATGATGGGTGCTGTGGTGTAGCTATAAGAACCATCGGCATTTTTTGTCGGGCGATAGATGCGTCCTTTGTTGAGGGCAAAAGAGTAGTCGTTGCCACCCGAGGCGATGCCGTCGCTCGAGTCGCCGTCGCGCATGAATACATTGCCCTCGTCGTCCATGGCAATGGCTGTATTGGCGCTATAAGGCATGTTGAAATTATCGGGAGAAATAGTTGTTGAGAGGAAGCGTGTGCCTGGCGAAAGGATGTTTTTACCGTTCTTGGCATGGGGGTCGTTCGCGTCTTTGGGGTCGCCGGCCGATAGGCGAAGAATACCACCGCCTTTGCTGTCGCCTGAAGAACGGACAGCGATATACCAATATCCGTTTTTATACACGCCTTGTTTGTAGCGTGCAAGGTTATCATAGAAATTAGCATTAGCTTCAGAGGGCACTACTTTGTTGCTACCCGAAGCGGCAATTTCATAGTCATAAACCTTTGTGAGTCGGTAGGTGGGGCTTGAATCGGCACGAGGCGCAATTTCGCCTGTCGATTTTTTGCTGCTACGGCCAACCAAACTGGTATGTTTGGTATAAACCGATTCGATTTCATAGGAATAAGAGCGGCCGGCAACCAAGTCGTTGTCAACATAGTTGTAGGCTGCAACATTGTCGGCAATGAGTTGTCCGTCGCGATAGACGCGATAACAGTTGGGTTGTGGACCGTGAATGTTTTTCCAGAAAAGCTGCACTTTACTATAGCCGTTGTATTCGCTAATTTCGCCGTCCCACACAGGGGGGTTGGCAATGAGTTGAGGCTTGACACCTGATGAAACAGCCGATTCGGTGCCATGAATGCCGTTGAATACAGGAATGATTTTATAGGTGTAGGTTGATTGGTAAATGTCTTCACTCCACATGTATTGTCGCCATTTTACGTCTTCGTGAATGAATGATGTGCCAGTGGTTTCTCCAGCTTTGGTCCATCCTTCGTTGACCGTATTACCTGCATCGTTGACATATGAGCGGTTATACATAACGACATATTTGCTTGGTGCTGTTCCGCTTGGTGCACTCCAAGTGATTTTTGCGTCTTGACGGCCAAGGGCGATGTCTGATGCCGAGATGCTTACCGACGGTTTGCCGGGAGCGGCAGTGTTTGTCGGGGTCATGTTGAGCGGGAACAAAGCGATACCGATACCGGGGGTATGGATATACATATTGGCTTTTGTTTCTTTTACTTCAACATCAAATGCAAATCTCACCCATGACGAAGATGAAACGGTGCCGTAGGGGGTATTAGAGGCTATTTCGGTAAGAGAAACCGAGCCGTTGCTGCCAATGTTCATTTGGCACACTGCAAATGAGGTCGTTGATTTGGCATAGAGAAGGAATTCTTTGCCGCCAAGAACAAATGCGATAGCACCGCCACCGCCATAGTTATTGACGCTGAGGCGAGTCCAGGTGATAGAGTTGCCGTTGATTACACCTCGATAGATGGGGTATGGCCCGTCGGTAGATCCTGAATAACCGCTCACACCGCGTTGTGATGGTGAGTACAACACTTTGTCGGTGTCATATTGAGTGATTTTCGAACGGAAGTTGTGAGTGACTGGAGTCGAGAAGGAAGTTTTGCCGGTGGCAACACCCTTGTTGATTGTAACACGTTCAACCGATGCTTTGTTGTTTGGGCAAAACCACAATTGGCCTTCACCGTTGAGACCGTCACCATAGGCTGTCATCAAGTCGGTGCGTGCCGATACTGCATATTGGCCGAGGCTAATTGATTTGCGACCAACAATTTCGGTGTTTATGTGGGTGACAAAATATCCGCCGGTACACATGTCTTCATATATCTTGTCAGAGTCGTGGCAAAATAGTGTCTCGATAGGCTTGTCCCATGCAGTGGGAGTGGTGCTTAATTGATCGGTTAAATAAGTGTTTGAACGACGGGTCGCAAACCACAAGTTGCCCTTGCTATCGCTTGCAATAGCCGGACCGGCATAGTAGTAATTGCCTGATGTCTCGTTAGTGTAATAGTTACCGCGGCCTCCAGAGAATGGGAAGGTAGATGCATTCCAGTTGCCTTCGTCAGAACGCACGAAATATCCTTGGGTTTCTCCAGTTGAGGTTATCATATAAGCATTGCCAAAAGATGGCAATGTGAATACAATGCCGTTGCTGGCTGCTGACGAAAAATAAAACCCGTTTTGAATGCCCGAACCTGAACCTGAATAAATCGCGGCCCATGTTGATGAACCCATTGATGCTGTTTGTGCATTAAGAGTAATCGGAGACAGTAAAACGCAAGTAAGAATTGCTTGAGCGATTGAGTTAAAATGTTTCATGTATTATTAAGGAGTTTATTGTTTGCTAATAGTTGTTTTATGTTGGTTGTCAATTAGTTTACAAAAATAGAAATTAAGAAGTTGAGGTTAATTTTTTTGTGGGTTAAATATAGTTAAAATGGTCTTTGGGCGGAGTGCGTTTGGCTTATCAGTCAATAAAAAAAGGGCAATCAGCGATTGCCCTTGGTTATTAAAAAAATAGTGTTGATGATTTATTTTGCTGATAGTGTAATGATGGGTACAAGCATTTCTTCCATAGATATGCCTCCGTGTTGGAATGTGTCGGTGTAATATTTCACATAGTGGT
>JAFPCM010000097.1 GCA_017390185.1 Muribaculaceae bacterium | reverse complement strand
TTCAAGCGATTGAGGGCCTCGAGCAATGTAGCCTCTTGGCTGATTATGTGGTCCGATATTTTCATATTATCTTATATCGTAAAATCGTTTCTGTTTCATTTGTGACAAATCACATTGTTGCAACACTTCAAATATGCGTGCAACCGTGTCGGGCTGTTCATATGGATTTGTCGCATTGCGGGCAATGGTTTGCCATTCTTGTGACAACGCGCCTCGAATAGCCTTTTCAATGCTGTCTACATCGGTGTTACAATCGATTACACTATCGGCACGAAGACGTCCTTTCTGACGGTCACCAATGTTTACTGTGGGGATTCCAAACGAGGGCACTTCCAAAATTCCGCTTGATGAGTTTCCGACAGCTGCTTTGACAAATTGCAATGCCGACAGATAACGCACATATCCAAGCGATGTGTAGCATGCCGCTTTGTCACTGTTTGCCGCCACATACTCGTCAATCATTTTTATGATAATGCGACCGTCGCTATCAGAGTTTGGCTTGGTAAAAATCACTCTACAGCCCACTCTGTCAATAGCTTCAAGCAAAGCGCCAAACTGTGTTTCGGCACTATTTCGCTCCATTGTCACAGGGTGATAAGTAACCAATATGCAGTCCTCGCCTATCTCAAAGCCGATGCTTTGTTCAAGCGACTGGCGGTCGAGAAATTGAATTTGACGCATATTGTCAAGACCGATTGCACCAAAATTAAACACTCGGTCGGGTTGCTCGCCAAGCTGGATCACTCGCTGACGATATTCTTCGGCGCTTGTAAAATGCAAATGACTCATTTTGCTGATACTGTGACGAATGGCATCGTCATACGCACCCTCAGTAACATCGCCGCCCGAAATGTGTGCAATGGGTATACCATACAACAAGGCTGCCGATGCCGCACCGAGCATTTCATATCTGTCGCCAAGTATCACTACCATATCGGGAGCAAGGTCTTCAAATGCATCGGCAAAACCGATGATACCCAATCCCAACGACTTGGTTGTGGCATTGCGCGTGTCAGACGACAACAGCATCTCCACCTTCTTGTCAATGTGAAAACCGTCGGCCTCAATCTCTCGATAGGTCAATCCGAATTCAGGCGACAAGTGCATGTTTGTCGCAATTATCTGCAACTGCATATCGGGGCAATCATCGATGCGTTTCATCAACTTGCTCAAGAGTCCATATTCGGCGCGAGTGCCGGTTATCACACATATCTTTTTCATATACGGTCTAAATTTCAATGGGTTCGTCGGGCTGATAGTCGCGAGAGGCTTGTCGGCCAACGACATCATACCATTTCATTGGCGAAAGTCCGTTTCCGGGACGCTTTACCGTAAGATTTTCTTCGGTAAACACTTCGCCGGCTTTTATCGCCACGGCAGCAACTATGCTTTTGCGTGCCGCCACTATATTTTTTGCTTCAGAATCGGTTACACGCTTTAAACCTGTACCCAATGCTTTTTCGATATTTCTTATTGCCGAGACCATAGCCTTCAACTCGTCAGGCAACAACGACGCCTTGTGGTCGGGACCAGGCAGATTGCGGTCGAGTGTGAAATGCTTTTCTATTACTTGTGCGCCCAATGCTACCGCTGCCACAGGCACTTCAATGCCCAATGTGTGATCGCTATAACCTGTTGCAACACACAATTCATCGCGCAATGTAATCATCGCGTTGAGATTCACATCGGCAAACGGTGTCGGATACTCGGTATTACAGTGGAGCAATGTTATGTCTTTTCGATCCGCGCCCTCTCCAAGCAAGAAATCTAACGACTCTTTGACAGTGTCAAGGTCGCTCATTCCGGTTGACATCACTATCGGACGGCGTGTTGCGGCAATCTTGCGCAAATAGGGCAAATTAGTGATTTCGCCCGACGGTACTTTCCAAAAATCCACTCCCAAGCCATCAAGAAAATCAATACTGGGCAAATCAAATGCTGTTGACAAAAACTTGACACCTTTTTGCTTGCAATAGTCCATCAAAGCCAAATGGTCGGCGTGACTCAACTCCAATTTACGTAACATTGCAAGTTGCGAAGAGTCCTCGCTCTGCGCTTCGCGGCGTTGATAGTCGGCTTGTGCAGCCGATGCCGTAACAAGCAGTTCGGAACAAAAAGTTTGGAATTTGACATAATCGACACCGGCATCAGCCGCAGCATCAACCATTTTCTTTGCCATTTCAAGCGAGCCGTTGTGATTAACGCCAGCCTCGGCAATGATCACTGTGTGTCGATTGTTGTTCATGTTTTGATTTTTGCAGGGTTTCCTATATATGTGCCTTTATCGGTAAGCGATTTTGCGACTACCGCGCCAGCTCCGACAACAATGTCAGAAGCTATTGACAACACTTGTGCAACCACAGTGTTGCTGCCAATAAACACACGGTCGCCTACACAACTACCTCCATTAATGACGGCATGAGTTGAAACGTGACAAAAGTCGCCAACAACAGCATCGTGTTCAATGGTGCATCGGGTGTTCAATATACACTGCTCTCCCACCTTTGCGCCGGCATTTACCACCACATTGTGCATTACCACTGTGCCTTCGCCCACGGTTGCATAACGAGACACATGTGCCGATGGAGATATGATTGTGGCAAATCGGCCTCCGGCTTTTAATACCACATCAACAAGATGTTGACGAACGGCAGCACTCTTGATTTGACCCACGGTGATGACAAATTCGGCTTCGCCAACATATCGGCCTATAACATCATTACTGCCGAGAACGGGATAGCCCAATACATTGTCAGGCTCAAATTGAGGTTGCTCTATTATACCCATTATCTCACGGCCAGATGCCTCAATGACATCAATCACCGAGCGACAATGGCCACCGCCACCTACCAATATGAGTTTTTTAGACATTGTAAATTCCCGATTTATATTTTTTGAGATTTTCCTCTTTTGTAAACCAGTCAATTGTTTCTTGCAATCCACGGCTTATATCATATTCGGGCGACCAATCAGTGAGCGATTTAATCTTGCTATTGTCACCCCAAAGGCGGAACACCTCTGAGTTTTTAGGACGCAGACGTTGTGTATCTTCAATGAAATTAACCTCACGGCCCATGAGTTTTGCAATGAGATTGAGGGTGTCACGCATGCTGATTTCATAATTGCTGCACACATTGACTTCTTGACCGATCACGCCATCACATTTTGAAAGATGGATAAATCCACGGCAAGTATCTTTGACATAATTGAAGTCGCGTGTGGGAGTCAAATCGCCAAGCTTTATTTCGCTCGCGCCATTGGCTATCTGTGTGATAATAGTGGGGATTATCGCACGGGCGCTTTGACGTGGTCCGTAGGTATTAAACGGACGGACAATCACTACCGGCAACTGAAATGCGTTGTAAAAGCTCATTGCTATGGCATCGGCACCAATCTTTGTTGCCGAATAGGGCGACTGTGGTTGCTTGGGGTGTTTTTCGTCAATAGGCACATATTGAGCTGTGCCATACACCTCAGATGTTGATGTCACCAACAAGCGTTTAACGCCGTTTTTCATCGCAGCCTGACACATGTTGAGAGTACCTTTGATGTTGGTATCAACGTAACTGTCGGGCGCAACATAAGAATAAGGAATGGCAATGAGAGCTGCCAAGTGATACACAATCTCAACATCACGAGTAATGTGTTCACAGAAATTGGCATCACGCACGTCGCCTGTTACTATTTCAAGATTGGGATGTTTCACATCTTCGAGCCAACCCCAATTATTAAACGAGTTATATTGAGCCAATGCTCTGACATCATAACCCTCTTCAAGCAACATTTCGGTGAGATGCGAACCGATAAATCCGTCGGCACCAGTCACCAACACCTTAATTCCTTTGTTTTCAGTCACTGCCATAGTGTCAATCTAATATTTTGCGTTCAAAGGCATCGATAAACGAGCCTTTTGTAATGTTATAAATCTTTTTATTCAGTCTTGATGCATAGCGTTTTATATCGTGATATGACTTAAACGCGATGTGCATGCTCAACAACAAGTCATGCAAATGCTTGGTTGAGACATATTGCTCTGCACCTTTTTTGTCATAGAAATGGTTGAGGTCTTCCATAACGACATTGTCGTCGTTAACCCAAATTTCTTTCAGCCACGAATGGTCGGCTCCGGCAACATATATCACGTTATAATCCATTGCCAAACCTGTCATAATTGACGGTATCAACACATTGCGCGGACGAGGCATACCCATGCCCGACTTATAGCATCGGTGAGCAAACCAGTCAAAGCCCTCTACAGGCGTCATGTTGAAATAACAGACTTTTATATTGTGGCGAGAAGCCAACTTTGATTTCCATTTATCACTCTTGCGCGCGTCCATTGACACATACAATGTCATATCCCAATCGGTTGACAATGCCATTGCATCAAACAGTCGGTTGCAATGATTGTCATCGGTGAAAAACAATGGGTCGGCAACAAGATAATATGCAGGCCTCAACTGTGTGTAATACTCTGATAGCACAGCATAGTTTACTGCCAGCAAATCTTTGTCAAGCAAAAAATCGCGATGATTTTCTATTAACGGGCGCAATGACGGGCCATTGCCCAATACCACCAGGTCACGACCTGGCTGCGACGGCTTTTGAAAAGTGGCACGGCGCGATTTGAGCACAATCTTCACTATGCTCAACAGTGTTTGCCACATCTTTTCCGCCAGTACTAACGCCTTTTCCATCTCGATTTATGCTACCATTTTGTGAATTTATATCCAACTACCCTATTGTCGTCTGT
>JAFPCM010000096.1 GCA_017390185.1 Muribaculaceae bacterium | reverse complement strand
TTATTGTCATGTATGCTACCAAACCGAGCAATAATGATGTGAGGATTTTTTTCATATACTCTGTGAACAGTCAAGTGGTAATGGGTTGTGACACAAAGTGCAAAGTTATTACATTTCCGCAACTTGTCCAATAAGCAAATCTGGATTTTGCTAACTGATATTGGTTGTTATTCTTTGTCAGAGAGCGTGAGGAGAAATTGGGAGCCGTTGTAGTGGAAGGCAATGATGTCCATGGCGGCGAGTTTTACAGCGAAGTCTTGGGCCGTTGTGGCTTGCGATGGTCCAGCCTTGGGGTATGCCGTTCTTGTCGCGTATGTGCCGGTTAGTCGGTTATGCGGTTGAATGTGGGGCGAACGATGGTGTCGCGGATTTCGCATATTCGCTCATCTTTGACCTTGTCGTAGTATGTAGTCAAATAATGAATCAAAACAGTCCCTTTTTCTTTGCCTGGCTCTGCTACTTCGGTTCCTGATTGACGAAAATCATACTGAGTAGATAGATATTCGCCTTTGACCAAATATCTCCACTTGCTGTCAACCAATGTGAAAATTCGATAATCTCGCCATTGGCTATTTAACCACGTATGAAGGTAACCAACTTCGACTGTACCGTTGCCGTCCAAATCACCTTCGTTTACTAGCCTGGGCTGAAATTCGTCGCAACCATATAATTTTATACGGGGAATTTTGGGGTTGTTAGATGCTAAATAGTAGACATATTCGCCATAATCTGTTTTTTTCTTCTTTGTTTCAACATATAGTGTGTCAATTCCGCATCCTGTAAAATTGCCAACAATAGTGTCTTGCTCGTTGTGGCCCGCGACAGAGTTGTTTAATATCCTGCGTTCAAACAGTTCATCTCTCCAGATATCATAGACCAAATCTGATGAATAGCCAAAATTGTCAGATTGTTTATGGAATGGGCTTGTTATGGGAATATAGGTGCGGTCAAAGTTTTCTTTGAGTTTTGTCGCAATTGATGTATCAAAGAATGAGGGGTTGGCGTTGAATGCTTGCACTTCGCCAACATTATAGTGGAAGAAATTGATGAAATACAATGCTTTCTCGTTGTCTTGCTCGTGGGAGATGATGGTGAATTTATCTGCCGAATATTTTATGATGGCTCTTGCCACTGAATTGAAAATGTCGGTTGCGGCGGTGTCGGTGCGAATGAGGTAGTCTGGTATGCCTCTTGCCACCAACGAGTCTTTCATGCTGTTGCTGATTTGGCCACCTGCTATGAGGAAACAACCTATTTTGTCGGCGTTATAAAGTGCTTCGGCAGCATTTAGGCGTGCCATGAGAAAAGGGTTGTCTTCAATGTTTTTTTGGGGTTGAGGTGTCGAGCTGATTATAACAGCAAGGGTTTGGTGTGGAATGCTGTCAACCGATGAGTATATTCGCCCCTCGCTATTGTCTGAAACGAGGTTGTCGCATTCAACAGTGAACCATATAAGAATCGCGAAAGTAAAAATACCGATTAAAGCAAAAAATGCGTTCAAGGTGATTAAGCCGATTTTTGTGATTTTTCGTAACATATGTTAGATTAATTTTAAAAATTTGACGATTGTTGTTTTTGGCGATTTATTCATTGGTATTGTGGGTCAAAAGAAATTGGGAACCGTTGTAGTGGAAGGCAATGATGTCCATGGCGGCGAGTTTTACAGCGATGTCTTGGGCCGTTGTGAGCGAGATGTGGGCCGAGTGGGCATAGTCTTCGATTGAGATTGCTTTGTTACTCTCGATCATTTGCAAGAGGAGGCTTTCGGCTGGCGAGAGCGATATAAGTTGCCCACGCGAGTTTTTCTGCTGTTGCCATGCCCTGATCATGATGCTCGGGGCGAGAATGTTCTCATCTTTGACACGATAATAGGCTTTCCATGAGCCGTCGGGCTCTTGGCATTTGACAGGTCGCGAGGCCGATTTTGTGATTGTTGCGCGCAAAACGATTGCGCCGCCTTCGGTTTTGAAAGCGGTGATATCGACATTCTGCGGCGGACGGCAATACATTTGGGCGGCTTGCTCGATCATGTAGATGTCTTCTTCGTTGCGCACTCCTGCGATGTTGCCGTTGTCTTTGACGCCAATGAGCAGGTGGCCTCCGTCATTGTTGGCAAATGCTGATATGCTTCGGGCGATTTTGCGCGCGTCGGAGATTGCAAATTTGAAGTCTTGATGTTCGTGTTCGCCTTCTTCTATTAGTCGCTGAATGTAGAATTTGCCTTTTATGGCTTTGATGTCTTTCATTCAGAATGTTTCGTCGGGCAATTACTGCGGATAGGTGAGTTGCTGGGGTGTAATGCGCTCGAGCACTTCGGTGAGATAGCGTCCGGCTTGTAGTTTGGCTTCTTCGAGGTCCATAAACGAGTAGTTGCCGCAGTCGCGAGGTGTTGCGCCGGGAACTTCGCCTTCAAAGTCGGCGATAAAGCGGAATGTCTCGCGCATCAATGGCAGGATGTCGCCCGATGAGTAGTTGCCGCTAACAAGCAGATAGTTGCCTGTGCAGCATCCCATCGGTCCCCAATATACGATGCGGTCTTTCCATTGCTCGTGGTTGCGCAAGAATGTCGCGGCGAGGTGTTCCATAGCATGCAAGCAGCGGGGTGTGAGGGCTTCTTGGCGATTGGGCTCGGTCATGCGAATGTCAAAAGTGGTGATGACATCGCCTGAGGGAGTGGTGTCTTGGCGTGACACATAAATGCCGCGCAAGAGGGTGAGGTGGTTTATGGTGAAACTTGCTATCTTTTCCATTGTTTAGATGTTTTCGATTACGAGGCGCAATGTCTCAAAAGTGTGACGGGGAGCGTCTTCCCAAAAGTTTTCATATTGAGCGATATTATCTTCGCCCCCGGGGGTGTCGCTGATAACGCGTGCGCAGAAGAAGGGCACATTTTTGAGATGACACACTTGTGCTATCGAAGCCGATTCCATATCAACGGCCAATACTTCGGGGAACAGCGATTTGATGCGCGCCACTTCTTCGGCTTTTGAAATGAATATGTCGCCCGAGCAGATGAGGCCGTGCTTGATGTTTTCTTTGCCGTTGAGGCAGGGCAGGGCTGCGATTTCGGGAACAGATTGGAAATATCGTGGGCAACCGGCAGCATCGCCCCATTCGGTGCCGGGTCCGCACCACACATCGTGATAGGCAATTTTCTCAGCCACTACCACATCAAGAATGCCTGCTGCCGAGCCTGCACCGCCGGCAACACCGGTGTTGATAACCAGGTCGGGGTGGAAGTTCTCGATGAGTGTGAGAGTGCCCACAGCGGCGTTAACTTTGCCGATGCCACATTGCATGGCTGTGATGTCGTGACGGCCCATGTGACCTGTGTGAAACGCGATGTCGTTGAGTGTTATGACAGAATGGTCTTCGATGAGTGGCAACAAGAGGTTGAGCTCTTTGCCCATGGCCACGATAATGCCTATTTTCATATATTGCTGAGTTTTATTAATGGATTGAGAGTGTAAAGTTACAAAAGATTATTGCAAAGTTAAAGAGGCGACAACAAAAATTTTTCAATTTTGCTGCCGCCTCTTTGTGCTATGGATTGCGCCTGTTGTTTTATGGCTTAATCTCGTAGTAGGGAATGTTGACAAGCTTGATGTTAAACTTCAACATTGAGTAGGGTTTGATGGCGCTTGACGCAGCGTCGCCATAACCCAACGCGTATGGGATGATTACTTCGCAACTGTCGCCCACATGCATGTCTTCGAGCACAGCTGTCCACCCTGAAATTACGTTGCCGCAAGTGGTGCGGTAGATGCTGTCGCCATAAGCGGCAGTGCGAGTGTAAGACGAGTCAAACGCCTCATCGTTATAAAAGCGGCCGATGTATTTCACATCAACGGTGCTGGTGTATAACGGCGAGAGGTTGCCTGCGGTGAGATTGCGGTCGTTGAAATAGTGAACAAGAACATAGTCAGACGGACTCCATGCGGGCGTAATCTTTTTATAGTAAAGGTTGCCGTTTTCGTCAGTGCGAGTTGTTTGTTCTTGAAACCACTCTTCATTGATATTTCTCCATTCGCTATACTCTTCCCATACATTTGTGGTTGAGTTGCACGCGATGGTGATAATAGTCAAAGCCGCAATTATAAAAAATGGTAATCGTCTCATTGGCTGTTAAAAGTTAACTTCGGGTGCTTGGTTGGCTCCCGCTTCGGCTTTGAATTGAGGTTTCTTCTCAAAGCCAAACCATCCGGCGTAGATGGTTGTGGGGAACTTTTTGATAGTTGTGTTGTAGGTTGCAACAGCCTGAGTGTAGCGTCCGCGAGCAGTGGTAACGCGATTTTCGGTGCCTTCGAGTTGAGCCTGAAGGTCTTTGAAATTCTCGTTTGCTTTCAAGTCGGGATATGCTTCGGTCACAGCGAGCAATGATTTCAACGCGCTTGAGAGCTCGCCTTGTGCTTGTTGGAACTGCTCAAGAGTGGCCTCGTCAAGGTTGTCGGCATCGATGGTGATTGAAGTCGCTTTTGCGCGTGCTTCCACAACTTTTTGCAAAGTCTCACTTTCATGAGCTGTATAACCTTTGACTGTGTTCACAAGGTTGGGGATGAGGTCCATACGGCGTTGGTATTGGTTTTCTACTTCGGCCCAAGCCTGTTCTACTGCCATTTCCTGCTCAACAATGGTGTTATAGTTGCATGAAGAGAGGCTCATAGTGGCAACTAATGCGAGGAGAATAGAGAATTTGCGAAATTGTTTCATTTGTAATTAGTGGTTGAAGTTAATGATTAACCGAGTTTGCGAAGGAGAGCGTTGAGGCTTACTTCGTTGTGGATGAGGTTGTGCAATTCGGCGATTGCTACACGGCGTTGCTCCATTGAGTCGCGGTGGCGCAATGTAACAGTGTTGTCTTCGAGAGTTTGGTGGTCAACAGTGATACAGAAAGGAGTACCGATAGCGTCTTGACGACGGTAGCGTTTACCGATTGAGTCTTTTTCTTCGTAGTGTGTAGTGAAGTCAAATTTGAGTTCGTTAACGATTTCACGAGCTTTTTCGGGGAGACCGTCTTTGCGAACCAAAGGCATAACTGCACATTTCACGGGAGCCAATGCTGCGGGCAAGTGGAGAACAACGCGAGTGTCGCCACCTTCGAGTTTTTGTTCTTCATAAGAAGAGCAGAGAACAGAAAGGAACATGCGGTCAACACCGATTGAAGTTTCGATTACATAAGGAACATAAGATTCGTTCAATTCGGGGTCAAAGTATTTAATGTTCTTGCCTGAGTATTTTTCGTGTTGAGAGAGGTCGAAGTTTGTGCGTGAGTGGATACCTTCAACTTCTTTGAATCCGAAAGGCATTTCAAACTCGATGTCAGTAGCGGCGTTGGCATAGTGAGCGAGTTTGTCGTGGTCGTGGTAGCGGTAGTTCTCATCACCCATGCCGAGCGCCTTGTGCCATTTCAGGCGGAACTCCTTCCAGT
>JAFPCM010000095.1 GCA_017390185.1 Muribaculaceae bacterium | reverse complement strand
GAGTCAATGCTCTCGCTGCCGTCGCCTACTTTGATGTTGTGGGCCTGCTGCAATGCTGTTGTCATCTTTTCAACAGCAATTTCGGGCGTGTTGTTGTCGTTGCTCAAATGGCACAAGAACACGTGGCGCAACTGTGGGGTGTAGATGTCGGCAACGAATTGTGCGGCATCTTCGTTGTCGAGGTGGCCGGTGTTGGCGAGTATGCGTGCTTTGAGATATTCGGGGTATGAGCCTGCTGCAAGCATTTGTCGGTCATAGTTGCTTTCAAGCATTATGTAGTCGGCTTGTCGCATATAGTGGTCAACGCGGTCGGTGATATATCCCAAGTCGGTGGCTATGGCAAAGCGAATTGATCCTCGCTCAATGAAGTAGCCCATGTTGTCGGTGCCGTCGTGACTCACTTCAAAGGCTGTGATTTTGAAGCCGCCGAGGTCAAACGGGGTTTCGCGATAGATGGGTTTATGGTAGTCTTTGATGCGTCGCGACACGTTGTGACGGCGAAAGATGCCGCTCAATGTCTTGGGGGTGCAATAGAGCATGATGTGTCGGTTTTTTGACATGAGTTTGTATGCTCCTTTGATGTGGTCGCCGTGGTCGTGCGTGAGGCAGATGCCTTTGACTGCGCTTATGGGTATGTCGTTGGCTTTGAGTGCGTCGGTGATTTGTTTCATGTCGACGCCGGCGTCAATTAGAATGCCTTTTTCCTTGTCGCCGATGTAGGCACAGTTACCGCTGCTGCCGCTGCCAATGCTCATGAATAGCAATCGTTCGCTGGGTTTGTTGGGCTTGATTGGGGCATCAATACCAGCATTGGCTACATGGCGTGCGATATCGGGGTGCACGGGCACGCTCTCTTGCGGAGCAGTGACATTGAAATCGTCAAATAGTCCCGGAAAGTCGTTTTGTTGGTTGAATTTTTTGCGTGCCATTGGGTTTGTGCTGTTGGTTTAACTGTATAAAAGGAAAATGGTGGGGGTCTTGTCGTAATTGTATTCGCGCTTTGCCCATTTTGAAAGAGGAAGCGTGACAATTGATTGGCGAGCACCGGTGATGTCGCTTGCCACGCACAGGCGCATGTTGCCCGGGAGCGAGCGGCAAAGTTCGGCAATGAGGCGATTGTTGCGGTAGGGCGTTTCGATGAAAATCTGTGTTTGGTGTTCGCGAATGATGCGTCGTTCAAGTTCTTTGAGACGTGCCGTGCGAGCGCCTTGGTCGATGGGTAAATAGCCGTTGAATGCAAAGCTTTGACCGTTGAATCCCGATGCCATTACTCCCATCAGTATGCTTGACGGGCCAACGAGAGGCACTACTGTGTAACCGCGTTGTTGGGCGATGGCTACTATGTCGGCGCCGGGGTCGGCCACGGCGGGACAGCCTGCTTCGGAGATGATACCTACGTCGTTGCCGGCCTCCATGGGGGCAAGCATCGGTGTGAGTTCTGATGCATCGGTGTGCTCGTTGAGCGTGAAGAATGTGAGCGAGTCGATATCGATTGAACGGTCACATTGTTTGAGGAAACGGCGAGCAGAGCGCAGATTTTCAACAATGAAATACTTTACCGTTTTTATCAATTCGATGTTGTGGGCGGGCAATACCTCGGTGACGGGATTGTCGCTCAACGGAACAGGGAACAAATATAGACGGGCGTTGTTATTCATTGCTTTTCAAAATTTTATGCAAAGGTAATGATTTATAGTGAGTCAATTGCAACGATTGTGCGAAAAACTGACAGCCTATTGGTAAAGAGGTTGATCTTGTTGCCGTTTTTTTAAGGTAGACTTCAAGTTCAACCCGACCTCGGGCGGTGCTCCGCAAAAAGCAGAGGAGGACTTACTGGTGCAGAATGAGTTGCCGAGTGATTAAAAGAAAAGAGGTTGCCTCTCATGGTGAGAAGCAACCCCTTTAAGTTTTGAAGCTGTATTTTGCTTAGTTGTGGTAGAATTCGAGAATGTTGTTCTTGATGTCTTTACCGTTGGTGAGGATTTGGAGGAGACGGTAGTTGATAGCGTCGTAACCTGTTTGACGGTTGAAGGCAGCAGCGTTTTCTTCGTAGTTGTAGGGGCGACCTTCTGTTTCAACATTCAATACTTGGTAAACGATAACAGAGTTAGCTGCTTTTTCGGGACCAACGAGAGTGTTGGGAGCGAGTTGAGCGGCTTTACCTGTGATAGCAGACTCGTTGATGCCGAGGCCTGCGATGAAGCGTTGGCCAAATGTAACTTCGGTAGTATCGATTGATGCTTCCATTGCGGCAGCATAACCAGCGAGGTCTTGTGCTTTGCCTGCATATTGAGCCAAGAGAGCTTCTGCTTTCTTTTCGTTGCGAACTTTGTTAGTAAGTTCTGTGCTAACCATTGCATCGTGTGCGGGAGTGTAATCTTTGTAGATGTCAGCCACTTTCACAGCGAGGAGGTAAGTTTCGTCATCGTCACCAAAGATGCCAGAAACTTCACCTTTGTCGGCATCCATAGCCCATTTAACAGCGTTGCGAGAGTTTTGTACTACGCCGATTGAGGGAGTTGAAGCCGATACGCGACCGCTGAGCATTTGGTAACCAGCTTCTTGAGCTTTCATTGAAGTGAAAGCAGTGTCAGTGCTGTGTGCTACGAGGAATGCGTTGAGGTCGTTGTTGAGCTTGTTGATAGTGTTGCGAGAGGGCTCAACTTTGTATGTAATGCTTGCATATTCATAGAATTTCACAGGCGCTTTGCGTTCGTCCACGCGATAGAAGAGGCCTTGGATAGTGTCAGCGAGGAAGAATTTGCCTGTTTGAGCAGCGAGAAGTTGTTCTTTCAAAGTGGGGTTAGCATTTTCGAGCTGCATCCATGCGTCAGAGTTTTGACCCATAACGCCTGCAGTACCTTCAAGTGTAGCGAGGTCGGCAGTGTTGTTGAGAACAGTCATGAATGAGTCGCGTTGAGCGGCAGTGCCTTGGAATGCAACAACATCGAGTTTAACTGAGTCAACTTCAGTTTTAGTGCCGAGCAATTTTGCGATAGTGTACTCGTTGTTCATGTATGAAACAATTTCCACAGCGTTGTTTTCGGCAGTTGTGACAAATGTTTTGATTTGTTTGTTGTCGATGCGTGTTTCGGGGAGGTTGTTGCGGTTAACAACGAAGTTGATGTTGTTGTTAACGCCTTCAGTACCTTCAGTAGCTTTGAGTGCTTCAACAGCAGCATTAACTTCTTGTTGTGCATTTACGTTATCTTCAACAGAGGGAGCGATAGACACGGTGATGTAGTCGATGAGGCGTACTTCTTCGCCAAGTTTGTAAACGTCTTTTTCTTCTGACCATTTGTTTTTGATTTCAGAAGTGCTGACGGGGAATTCATCGTTGTTCAATGAAGAGAAATCTTTTTTCACATAAGCAATCTTTGCAGTTGCTGCATTTTCTTCATACATTGCTTTTGCATCGAGGTTGTTAGCCTTGATAGCGCCGAGAAGATTAGCAAATTTTTGGTAACGCAAGTTTTGGTCGATTTGCTTTTCTTGTTCAAGCCACATGTTTTGGAATTCAGCTGCTTGTTCAGCGGGAATACCATATTTGCCGGGGTTGAAAATCATTTCGTGCAATTGGTCGGGAGTTTGGCAGCCAAATTGGTTAGCGAATTGAACCATTTGGGGAATTGCTTTTTCACCGAGCATAGCAGCGCTCAATTCTTTGTCAGTAACATTGATGCCGAGAGCTTCCAATTCTTCGTTGAGGATTGTTTCTTGCATCATTTGGTTCAAAACTTGCTGTTGAAGAGCAGCATAGTCTTGTTTAGTGTTTTGTTGTTGATACTGTTGAGCAACTTTGTCATAACGGTTTTGGAAATCCATTACGTCAATTTCTGTACCGCCAACTTCAGCGATAGCGCGGTTGCTCATGATAGATGAACTTGAGTTCAAGAAGTCGCCGATGATGAAGGCAAAAAGAGCCACACCAATCACGACGATTAACAAGCCTGACTTGTTTCTGATTTTTTCTAATGTTGCCATTTTTATGTTAAGTGTTTTGTTTTGTTTTTATTCGTTTTCTTGTTGCTATTGCACTTGTATTCAAAGGGGAAACTATGCAATAAACGCACAAAGATACATCTTTTTCATCATCTGCCAAAAACTTTTTTTAATTATTAAATGAAAAATAACTCGCAGAAGTCTGCGAGTTATTTTGTAAGTATCTGATAAACCTAGATTTAGATACCGAATTTGGCTTTGATTTGGTCTACATAGTCAAGTTCTTCCCAAGTGAAGAGTTTTACGGTTATTACCTTTGTTCCTTCATATTTAGAGGGGAATTCCTTGGTGACGGTCATGGGTTGGCGTCCCATGTGGCCATAAGAAGCGGTTTCTTGATAGATGGGGTTGCGCAATCCGAGGCGCTTTTCGATAGCGTAGGGGCGCATGTCAAAGATTTCTTGCACCACTTGTGATATTTCGGCGTCGGTCATGTTTACTTTTGCCGAGCCGTTGGTGTTCACATAGAGGCTCACGGGTTGTGCCACGCCAATTGCGTATGCAACCTGAACGAGGGCTTCGTCACACACGCCTGCTGCCACGAGGTTTTTGGCAATGTGGCGAGCGGCATAAGCCGCTGAGCGGTCAACTTTCGAGGGGTCTTTGCCCGAGAATGCGCCACCGCCGTGTGCACCGCGACCGCCATAGGTGTCAACGATGATTTTGCGGCCGGTGAGGCCAGTGTCGCCGTGGGGACCACCGATGACAAATTTGCCGGTGGGGTTGACGTGAAGAATGTGTTTGCCGTCAAAGAGGGCCTGAATGTGCTCGGGAAGTGAAGCGATGACTTGGGGAATGAGCACTTGTGCAACATCGTTGTAGATTGTCTGGAGCATTTCGCTGTCGGCTTGTTCTTGGGTTTTGCCGTCGCGAGCTTTTACAAATTCATCGTGTTGTGTAGATATTACGATGGTGTGAATTCTTACGGGTTTGCCGTCGGGAGAGTATTCTACGGTAACTTGGCTTTTTGAGTCGGGACGCAAATAGCTGACAGTTTTGCCGGCGCTGTTAACATAGGTCATTGCCGAGAGATCGCGGCGAATTTCTGACAGTTTGCGCAACAATATGTGGCTCAAGTCGAGGGGGAGGGGCATGTAGCTTTCGGTTTCGTTGCATGCATAGCCAAACATCATGCCTTGGTCGCCGGCTCCTTGGTTCTCGTCGATCTCACGCTCAACGCCACGGTTGATGTCGGCGCTTTGCTCGTGGATAGCAGAGAAGACGCCGCATGCTTCGGCATCAAACTTGAGTTCGCTGCGGTTGTAGCCGATGCGGTCGATGACGCGACGTGTAACATCCATCAAGTCGACATAGGCGTTACTTTTTACTTCGCCTGCGATAACAACCTGGCCTGTGGTAACGAGGGTTTCACAAGCCACTTTTGAAGCGGGGTCGTGGGCGAGGAATTCGTCGAGAATTGCGTCCGAGATTTGGTCGGCAACTTTGTCGGGGTGTCCTTCAGAAACCGATTCCGATGTGAAAAGATAATTCTTTGTCATGTTAAACTGTTTGAATAAAAAAATAATGTTTCAACTCAGCGAAAGTCAAAACACTAAAAACCGTAAAAACAAAGATGGGGGAATGTTGCGGTTTTAGCATTTTTTTTAAGTGGTTGCAAGCAGCCAAATTTTTCCACTGATTTTTCGGGTGCAAAGTTAGCTTTTTTTTCTGAGAACTGCAAGTGTCTCAGCGAAATGTGAGAGGGATAAGGCTGGTATCGGCCGAAAACAAAAAAAAGAAGAAGAAAAAATCTTGCGATTACTTCCTTCTTCTCCTCTCTCCTCTGCGGTATGGACGGGACTCGAACCCGCGACCCCCTGCGTGACAGGCAGGTATTCTAACCAGCTGAACTACCACACCAGTTTTGAGTCTTGCAAATGGTGTTATTTCCGTTTTGCGATGCAAAGGTACGACGACTTTTTGGATTGTGCAAACTTTTAGAGAAAAAAATGCAGAAAAAAGTGATTTTTCTTCTTTTTGGCGGTTTTGATGTGTGCGGCTATATATTAATGTGTAACTGTCGGTTGTTTTTTCTGAAAAAAATTGTAAGTTTGTTGCGATTTTTATTGAGTATGGAGAAATTGATGCAATATGTGTGGCAACATCGGTTGTGGCCGTCGGGCGAAATGAAGACGGTTGACGGCCGTGATGTGCATATAATCGACCCTGGGAAGATCAACACCGATGCCGGCCCCGATTTTTTCAATGCCAAAGTCAGGATTGGCAATGAGATGTGGGTCGGAAATGTGGAGATTCATTTCAGGGCAAGTGATTGGCTGCGTCATCATCACGACAAAGACGAGGCCTATGACTCGGTGATATTGCATGTGGTTGACAAAGACGATATGCCCATCCGTCGCCGCAACGGAGACATTATTCCGCAGTTGCGCATGCCATGCTCGCCCGATTTTCATCAGCGATACATGCATCTTGTTGGTAGCTCGCACCTTGAGCTGCCGTGTCGCGAGGTGATTGCGCAAATGCCAGGCGTTCATATATCTACATGGATGACAGCGCTCGCCATGGAGCGTTTGTATCGCAAGGTTGATGGCATAAACGCCCTGCTTGACAGATATAATGGCGATTGGGAAGAGGTGTGTTACATCACATTGGCGCGATGTCTCGGATTTGGAGTGAACAGTGATGTCTTTGAGCGGTTGGCACAGTCGATGCCGTTGCGCTTTATGGGCAAGCACAGCGACTCATTGTTAAGCATCGAGGCGTTATTGTTTGGCCAATCGGGCATGCTTGACGCAGTTGACGCTGCCGATGAGTATACTCGCAGTTTGCGTCGCGAGTATGATTTCCTTGCCAATAAGTTTTCTTTGCGCCGCCCCGAGGGAATGGCGTGGAAAATGGCACGAATGAGGCCTGCAAATTCGCCCCATCGCCGTATTGCGTTTCTGGCCTCGCTCATTTATGGCGGTTTCGGGTTGATGTCGCAAATCGTGTCGGCACAAGATGAGGCGCAAGCCCGAGCTCTGTTTCAGTCGCCCATGACCGGATATTGGGCCAATCATTATGCGATAGGAGTGCCCTCGTCAAGGGCTTTGGAAGTGTTGAGTCAGGCATCTATCAATGTGTTGATAGTCAATGTTGTTGTTCCGCTAACCTATGCCTATGGGGCGAAGCGTGGCGACGAGGAAATGTGTGAGCGGGCAATGCAAATGTTACAACAGCTTCCGGCCGAGCGAAACTCGGTGGTCGACTTGTTTGTCAATGCTGGCATCAAGTGTCGTGATGCGTTCACTTCGCAAGCGATGGTGCAGTTGCGGCGCGAGTATTGCGAAGCACACAAGTGTCTTTATTGCCGCATTGGTCACCGAATGTTGGCGGCAAAAAATTCGCAATGATTAAAAGTGAACTAATTTGGTCAATAAGGTGGTTGAAATGGTAAATAGCAGAAAAATATTGGTCAAAAAGGGGAATATTGGTTATAAGTTCCTATAGATTAGGAAAATTTAACAATGCGAAACGGAAATTAAATAGCGAAAATGTGGATTTGCACTAATTTCGCACATTATTATAAAATGCATAAAAATATGAATAAAATGAGAAATATATTGACTGTGTTGGCATTGATGCTCACAGTGGTGGCGATGTCGGCACAAGATATTGTTGTCGGAGCTGCTCGTCTTGACCAATATGTGTCAAAACTCCAAGGCAAGCGAGTTGCGTTGTTGTCAAATCACACCGGTATGGTGGGCGACAAGCACACTCTCGACTTGATGATTGAGAATGGCATAAATGTTACCACAATTTTCTCGCCCGAGCATGGTTTTCGCGGCAAGGCCGACGCTGGTGAACATGTGAGCAGTTCGGTCGACTCAAAAACCGGAATACCCATTGCGTCGCTTTATGACGGCAAAAAACGCATGCCCGCAGAGGCTGTAATGAATCAGATTGATATCATTGTGACTGACATTCAGGATGTTGGTCTTCGCTATTATACCTACTATTGCACAATGACCGACTTGATGAATGCGGCCATTGCCTATGGTAAGGAATTTATGGTTCTTGACCGTCCCAACCCCAATGGTATGTATGTTGACGGTCCGATTTTGGACATGAAATATGAATCGGGAGTGGGCCGATTGCCCTTGACTGTGGTACATGGCATGACCTTGGGCGAAATTGCGCTTATGGCTAACGGTGAAGGTTGGCTCAAGGATGGCAAACAAGTTCCCTTGACAGTGATTCCTTGCGAAGGATATACCCATCAAACCCGCTATGTGTTGCCTATCGCTCCGTCGCCCAACTTGCGTGATATGAAGGCGGTGTATCTCTATGCGTCAACATGTTATTTTGAAGCAACACCGGTGAGCCTTGGACGAGGAACCGACCATCCTTTCAAGATTTATGGCCACCCCGACATGAAGGGCTGTGACTACTCGTTTACACCTCGCTCGGTTGATGGTGCAAAAAATCCTCCCCAACTCAACAAAAAGTGTTATGGCCGCAATTTGTGTGAACTTGACGACGAGGATATTATAGCCGCAGGTATTAATCTCGAGTATCTCATTGACGCTTATAATGGCGTGGGTATGCCTGTCGACAAGTTCTTCCGCAGTTTTTTTGAAAAACTTATCGGTGACGGCAATATCCGCACAATGATTGCAGAAGGCAAAAGCGCTGCCGAAATCAAAGCCACTTGGGCCGATGATGTTGAATCGTTTAAGAAACAACGCCGTCCCTATTTATTGTACAAAGAATAATTCACTCTAAATCAAATAGAAACTGACATGACACCTTGGGTAGTAATTGCAACCATTATAGGATATTTCTGCGTGTTGCTCGGCATTTCGTTCCTCGCATCGCGTGGCTCTGACAACTCTACATTTTTCACCGGTAACCGCAAGACTCCTTGGCCCATTGTTGCGTTTGCAATGATTGGTGCGGCTATTTCGGGCGTAACCTTTATTTCGGTGCCCGGTATGGTGGTGAATAGCGGATATGGATATTTGCAGATGGTGTTAGGCTTTATCGTGGGATATTTTGTGATTGCCTACATTCTTGTGCCAATGTTTTATAGACGTAATTTGGTGTCGATTTATGGCTACCTTGGCGAGCGTTTCGGTGCATCGACCTATAAGTCGGGAGCTTGGTTCTTCTTTATTTCGAAAATGTTGGGTGCATCGGTACGTTTCCTTGTTGTGTGCTTGGTATTGAATACCCTTGTGTTTAAACCTCTCGGCATTCCGTTTGAGATAAATGTGCTTGTGACCATTGCCTTGATTTGGCTCTATACATTTAACGGTGGTGTAAAAGCCATCATCTGGACCGATATGCTCAAAAGTTTCTGCCTGATTATGTCGGTGGTGTTGTGCATATATTTTGTTGCCAAAGGTTTGGGTTTCTCGTTTGGTGAAATGGTTAACGCTGTTGTTGCCGACAAATCATCGCAGATGTTCTTCTTTGACGATCCCAAAGCCGGCACATATTTCTGGAAACAATTTCTTGCCGGTGTGTTCATGGTGATTGCCACTACCGGTCTTGACCAAGATATGATGCAACGCAATCTCGCTTGCAAAGACTCAAAAGAGTCGCAGAAAAACATGATAGTGAGTGGTGTGTTGCAGTTCTTCGTGATTGCATTGTTCCTCATTCTCGGCACATTGCTTGTGATGTATCTCAACAATCGCGGCATTGCGATACCCGAAAAGACCGACGAAATCTTTGGTCTTGTGGCTGCAAGTCCCGAAATGCCCCTTATTGTCGGCATCTTGTTTATCGTGGGCTTGATTGCGGCTGCATATTCGGCAGCTGGTTCAGCCTTGACATCATTGACAACCTCGTTTACAGTTGATATTCTTGAAGGACAAAAACGCTTTGACGAGTCGCGATTGACTCGTATTCGCAAGTTTGTGCATGTGGGAATGTCTGTTGTAATGGGTCTTGTGATAATCATATTCTATTATTTGAGTAATCAAGATGCTATCAGTGCTGTTTACACATTGGCATCATATACCTATGGTCCTATCTTGGGCTTATTTGTATTTGGCATGTTCAGCAAGCGTCGAGTAATCGATCGTCTTGTGCCGGTTGTGTGTATTGCAGCGCCTGTTGCCTCATGGTTCATTCAGTATTACCTTAACGAGTTGTGGCAATACAAGGTGAGCTTTGAATTGTTGATTATCAATGCGTTGTTAACAGTGGTCGGTATGTTTATACTTTCAGTTGGTAAGAAACAGAACTAACATAGGATATAAAACCAAAATTCATTCATAACCAAATTTTTTACAACGAACTATGCCAAAAGACCTATTCAATCGTTATGTTTGGCTCATTGACACGATTAAGCGCTATGGCAAAATAACACGGGAGGAACTAAATGCTCGCTGGAAAAAAACTCCGTTTTCAAATGGCGAGTCGTTGCCGCGTCGCACCTTTTACAACTATCGCCAGGCCATTGAAGATTTGTTTCAGATTAACATTGAGTGTAACCCGTCAACATTTGAGTATTATATCGAGGAGGGAGACATTCACAGTGAAAGCATGACTAATTGGTTGTTGAACTCAGCAGCCATGAGTAACGTGCTCAGTGATTCACGCGAAATATCAAATCGGATTTTCCTTGAAGAAGTGCCGTCTGCTCGCGAATATTTAGATGTGATAATGGACGGTCTCAAAGCCAATCGCCAGATTAAGTTTACTTACCACCCCTACACTCGCATCAATCCCACTCCCGATATTGTTGTCGAACCTTATTTCTTGAAGATTTTTAAGCAAAGATGGTATGTGACAGGCCGCAATGTCAAGGAAGATGTCATCAAGACCTATGCGCTTGACCGTATGCGTGAAGTGACCGTAGAACAGACCGAATTTGAAATCCCTGCCGACTTTGATGCTGAAACCTATTTCCGCGACAGTTTCGGAATAGTGTTTACCCATGGCGAAGTGAAGCGTGTGACAATTAAGGCAAGTGCGCGCCAGGCCAAGTATTTCAGAGCGTTGCCATTGCACCACTCTCAGCAAGAGATGATTCATGATGCTTACTCGATATTCAGTTACCGATTACGCATCACACCCGACTTTGTTGAGGAATTGTTGTCTCACGGCCCGCAGTTGACAGTTATTGAGCCGCCCGAACTGCGTGCGATGATGATTAGCAGTCTGCAGGAAACGATTGCCAATTATGAGAAAAACGAGACAGCTAACGAAAAGCCCGTTGGCAGTGTAATTTATTGATATGAAAGCATAACACTGCGAGGATAGCAGTTCCTCGTTGTTTTGATTTGACATAAGCAGAGGCCGATGATCATCATCGGCCTCTGCTGCTGTTATTTGTAAAGAATGAAAGTCGTGTCTATTTCAATAAATCGGGGCGGAGAAGGCGAGTGCGTTCAAGGGCTTGCTCGTGTTTCCACTCGTCAATCTTTGCTTGGTGGCCCGAGAGAAGGATTTCGGGGACTTTCCATCCGTTGTAGTCGGCCGGGCGGGTGTATACGGGAGGAGCAAGAAGGTTGTCTTGAAACGAGTCGCTCAATGCGCTTTGCTCGTCGCCGATAGCGCCGGGAATGAGGCGTACGATAGCGTCGGCAATGATGGCTGCAGGCAGTTCGCCGCCGGTGAGCACATAGTCACCAATAGATATCTCCTTTGTAATCAAGTGCTCGCGAATGCGGTAGTCAATGCCTTTATAGTGCCCGGCGAGGATTATGATGTTGTCGAGCATTGAGAGAGAGTTGGCCATAGGCTGGTCAAACACTTCTCCGTCGGGCGAGGTAAATATAACCTCGTCATAGTTACGTTGGCTTTTAAGGTGCGCAATGGCGCGGTCGATAGGCTCGATTTGCATCACCATTCCGGCCTCTCCGCCAAAAGGGTAGTCATCGACCTTTCGGTGCTTGTTGGTCGAATAGTCGCGGAGGTTGTGTACCACGATTTCGGCCAAGCCCTTGTCCTGGGCGCGTTTCAATATAGAGCAGCCGAGAGGCGACTCCAACATTTCGGGCAAAACGGTGAGGATATCTATGCGCATATAAAAATGAGAATGAAAATGAATTTTGTGCAAAGGTAATGATTTTGCGCGAAACTACACATTATTTATAATATATAAGAACAAACAAAATGGTGGCGGTAGCTGTGAGGTGTTGCACTCATGTTGGCGGGCTGGGTGAGAACTGGGTGTTTGTAGCGATAGCGTAGGGTGTAAATGGGTGTGAAGCGACGCGTGCGTAATGTGTGAAAAAATGTGTAGTATCGCAAAAAATATTAAATTAACATTAACAAAACATCTTCAATCTAAAATAATGTAGTAGATTTGTATGAAATATAGTGGAAAGAAGTGTCTTTTCACTATGAAGGTGTTGCGACCAACCTGGGATAAGTGTCTTATTACCAGTCATTAACCCTATATAACTAACCTTAAAACAGGGCGGTTTTGACATCTATAACATAAAATGCAAGTGATAAATAACCTTGAATATAAACAAATTAAAGTAATTATGAAAAAACAGTTATTACTTCTGTTATTTTCCCTCTTTGCGGTAGTGGGTTTTGCCCGCACTGTAACAGGTACAGTTACTTCATCGGCTGACGGTGAACCATTGATTGGTGTTACTGTTATGGTGAAGGGCGGTGCTGGTGTTGCAACCGACTTTGACGGAAACTACGCGATCGAAGTTCCTGACGACAAAGCAGTCTTGAACTTTAGTTATGTGGGTATGAATCCCGTTAGTGTTACAGTTGGCTCTCGTAGCAAAGTAGACGTTCAGATGTCTGAAAACTCTACAGTTCTCGAAGAAGTCGTTGTAACAGCGATGGGTCAAGTACAAGAAAAGAAGAAACTTAACTTCGCTGTACAAGCCCTCAACTCTGACGAAGTTACTGCTGGTCAATCAGCCAACTTCGTTAACACCCTCCAAGGTAAAGTTGCCGGTGTGCAAGTATCAACTGCCGGTGGTTCGCCCAACTCTGCTTCACAGATCGTTGTGCGTGCAATTTCATCAATTAACTCAAGCCAAAGCAACGAGCCCTTGTTCGTTATCGACGGTATGCCCGTTCGTGGTGGTGCTTCTGCAGCAGCAGATATCAACCCCAACGATATCGAAACAATGTCGGTTCTTAAAGGTGCTGCCGCTTCTGCTCTCTATGGTCAAGAAGGTGCCAACGGTGTTATCTTGATTACAACTAAGAGCGGTAAAGAAGGTACAGTGACTGTAACTGCATCAGGTGGCTGGGAAATCTCAGAAGTGACAAAAACTCCTCCCTTGCAAAAAACTTATGTTGGTGGTGGTAGCGGTATCTACACTACTAATGCATCAGGTGGTTGGGGTCCCCGCATGGGCGAAAACGACACTTACTATGATAACGTAGGTGAGTTCCTCGGCACAGGCTTCATGCAGAAATATGACGTTTCTATCTCTGGTGGTAACGAAAAATTCTCGGCATATGCATCAGCTAACTACATGGGCAACGAAGGTGTTGTTCCCAATGACTACAAAGATCGTCTTGGTGTATATGTAAAAGGTGAATTCAAACCCTCAGAACAAGTAAAAATTCAACTTTCAACTAACTATATCGAAACAAACTCTCGTGGTTTCGGTAACTCAATGTCATCGGTTTACGGCTGGTCAATCAACCGTGATATGAAAGACTACATCGACCCCCTTACAGGTCTTCCCAACTGGTCTTGCCGTTATGACAACTGGGACGAATTGACAGCTGACCAACGCATCAACGCTACAACTTCTCCCTACTTTGGCCGCTACGAAGATAGCTCTGAAACTGAATCTTCACGTGTAATCATCAACGGTTCTATCTCTTACGAACCCGTTAAAAACCTCGTGTTCACAGGTAAAGTTGGTTACGACAAAGGTTTCAGCACTTATGAGTCTAAAACAGTTCCCCGTTTCTCTCGCAGCGAGTTTGACGGCTTTGACGTATCGGCTCAACAAGACGCCATCGACCGCCGCATGGGTACTTACACATTCCAACCCTCACGCAGCGAACGTCTTACTGCTCAATTGACAGGTAACTACTTCTGGAAGATCAGCGACAGCTTCAATGCTAACTTCTTCCTCGGTGCTGAATACTCTGAAACTAAGAGCTATTCTTCACAAATGGGTGGTTATGGCTACATCCTCGACGACTTCTATTCAATGAACAACTTCAGTTCAGACAAATTGATGTATGGTTCTTCTGACTACCAAGTTTACTTGAACCACTCATTCAAAAACAAATTTGGTTACTTCGGTGAATTGCGCTTTGACTACAAAGGCATGGCTCAATTGTCAGTAACAGGTCGTGTAGACGGTTCTTCTTCACTCTATCAATGTGACCCCATCTACTTCTATCCTTCAGTAACTGCCGGTGTTATCTTCTCTGAATTGTTCAAATGGCAAAACAGCTGGTTTGACTATGGTAAAATCCGTGGTAACTGGGCAAAAGTAGGTAAAGACGCTCCTTCTTACCTCTTCTCTAAAAACTACAAACAATGGGCTACATTCCCCGACGGTGGTTATGGTATCCAAGCCGAAGTTTCTTCAGCACAATGGCTCGAGCCCGAAATGACAAGCTCTTGGGAAATCGGTGCTGACTTGCGTTTCTTCAAGTCAATCACTCGTTTGGACGTTGCTTACTATTCAACAACTGTTGATAACCAAATCGTAACAATGCGTGTATCACCTACAGCAGGTTACATTCTCCAAACATTCAACAGCGGTAGCGTTGAAAACTATGGTGTTGAAGCAACTCTTTCTCAAGACATCTTGAAAACAAAAGACTTCCAATGGACTGCAAACGTTAACTTCTCATTGAACCGTGGTCGTCTCCGTTCACTCCCCAATGATCAAGTTGAATACACTGCAACTCAAGTAAGTAACGACTTCTACTGTACATCTTGGGTAGGCCAATCTACTACAGCGATGTCAGGTAAGGACTATGTTCGCACTGAAGACGGTCAAGTTGTTTGTGACGAAAATGGTTTCCCCATCATTTCTTCTGAAAAACAAAACTTCTTGGGTGAACGCGAACCCGACTTCCTCCTCGGTCTCGGTTCTACATTCACTTGGAAAAACCTCTCACTCTCATTCTTGTTTGACGGCCGTTGCGGTGGTGACGTTTACAACCACACACTCCGCGGTCTCGTTCAAAACGGTCAATCAGCATACCTCGAAAAATACCGCAACCGCAAAGTGGTATTTGACGGTGTAGTTGCTAACGGTGACGGTACTTATCGCCCCAACACAACTCCCATCATCCTCGATAGCTACAACATCGGTACTTACTTCTCTAACGTACCCGCTAACTTCATCGAAGATGGTTCTTACATCCGTTTGAGCTATGTAACTTTGGGTTACGACTTCAGCCCCCTCATGAAGAAGGTTTCATCTAACCCCATCAAGGGCCTCCGTTGCTCTTTGACAGGTCGCAACCTCTTCCTCTTGACTAAATACTCAGGTGTAGATCCTCAGGTTATGCCCTCGGCATCAGGTGGTGCTGGTACAATGGGTATCGACAACTACAGTGTACCTGCAGTTCGCAGCTTCAACTTTAATGTTAACGTAACATTCTAATTCAACTATGAACAAGTTTAAAACAATAGCTCTGTCGCTCTTGCTTGGAATGTCAATGGCAAGTTGTGTGGACATCCTTGACGAAAACGTCAACGGTGACCGTGCACACTCTACAACACTTGCACAACAACTTCCCGTTCTCGTGTTCTATGCACAGCAGACAGTATACGACCACGCTGAGTATCACATCTATCTCTCTCAGTGTCTCACAACTACTGGTAAATCACAAACCGGTTCTTATCCCTATAAACAAGGTTGGGAATTCTTGAACATCAACCGTCACCCCCAATGGCGTCGCCACTTCTTTGATATCGGTGTGAACGGTAACGATGTTATCAGCAACGCTCGCAATGAATTTAACAACCAAATGGGTGGCAAATCTCCCAAATATGAATTCATCGCTCGCGCAATTCGTTTGATGTCAGCTCAAATGACTACCGACGCTTTCGGTCCCATGCCTTTGCATCCCGAAGCTGGTGGTGACGCTTATATGTCAAACACTCCCCGCTACGAAGACCAAACTGCTATCTACAAATGGATGTTTGAAGAAGCTGACTATTTGATCAACAACTTCCAATCGTTCAACGTAGAAAACCCCTCACAAAAAATCGATGTTAAACAAGACCGCGTATATGCTGGTGACATCAGAAAATGGTTGGGTCTCGTTCACGCTACAAAAGCTCGTTTGTTGCTCCGCAACATTCCTAACATCGACCGCAGTCAAGCAATGTGTCAACAAATCATCGATGTTGCTCAAGATGCAATCGACATCTGGCGCGAAGATGCTACTTACGGCTGGTTTGGTAGCGAACCCCGTTACAAATTTGACGGTGGTACAGGTACACAAAACTCACCTTGGAGTGCTGACCAACCCAAAATCAACTCTTGGGAGTCACGCGACAACATGTTGAACAGCGCTGTTCCTTCAAAATACTTCATGTATGACCTTCTCGGTGTTATCGAACATGGTAGTGAAACAGCACAAGGTAAATACAACAACCGTTTTGGAGCAGGTTATGGTACTGACCCCCGCATCATGTTGTTGATGGTTCCTCAGTCAGGTCCTACTTCTGTAGCTGACGCAACAGAAATCGTGGCTATGCGTTATCTTGAAAACAACATTGGTTCTGGTGCTTCAATCAAGCAAGCTCACTATCCCGTTCTCTATGCAGGTGCTTATGCTGCTGGTGTAGACGCTTACAATCCCATCTTCACAATGGAAGAGCTCTACTTCATTCAAGCTGAAGCTTACTATTGGAAAGGTGAAAGAGCTACTGCACTCGCACTCGTAAAAGAAGCAACTGAAAACAACATTCTCCGTCACCTTGAACGCTTCAAAGCCGATAACCAAGGTCACTGCCCCGGACAGGGTTGTGTAGTTGCAAAAACTGGTGAAAATATTAATGAAAATACTGCAGCCGGTGACGATGCTCGCTTCATGGCTGCAATACAATGCTTCTTGAATAATACTGAGGTTGAGTATGAGTACTATGAATTCAAGTCAGACGGTACTAAGAAAGATAAACCCACCAAGAAGACTATGACTTCACTTGTTACTGATTGGGGTAACGGTCACTGGTTCTTCAATCCTGATGAGTTTAAACTTTCAGACTTGATGCAACAAAAATATATTGCAATGTATATGCAACCCGAGCAATGGACCGACATGCGTCGCTACCACTATAGTAACAAACGCAACAACATCGGTATCGGTCCCGACTCTGAAATCGTTTATCCCGAGTTGCGTCGTCCCTACAACTTGTATCAAGCATATTGGGTTGACAATTTGACTGAAGCAGAACAAGAAAAAACATGGATTCAACGTTTGAATTATGACCCTCAAACAGAAGATGTTTACAACCGCAACGAAGTTATTCGCGTAGGTGCGTTCAAAGATTTCAAATGGTTGATGAAACCCATGATTTGGGCCGAACCCGAAGGTCAACGTTCTTCGCTCATCAATTAATTATTAATTTTATCAGATTTATAAATTATGAAATTACAATATAAATTAGGAATTATGGCACTTGGTATCGTTGCCTTCACATCATGTGAAAAGCACGATCCGTTTGATGACCACGTAGAGCCTGGTCAGCTTGTGCCTACCTGTTATTGGGAAGTTGCTTCTACTGCTGTTAAAGCAGGTGAAGAATTCTCATTTACAGGTAAATACTATGCCGAAGGCGGTAATGTACCCAAACAGTCACAGGTTTGGTATTCAATCAACCAAGCCGACGAAGCTTCTGCAACTTTGAAACTTTGTGGTTCATATTATTCTTATACCCAAACAGTTGCCTCTACACAAGAAATTCGTACATCTCAAGCGATGGCTGTGTTCCCTCATGGTCAATCAACATGGGACGGTTATGAATATGTAATCACAGGTAAAGTTCCCACATCATCAACATTGGCACCGGTTAGTTGGATGCCTAAAGTGTGGGACCAAGCCAACTATGATCGTTATTTCACTCCTGAATTTACCGATTCATTCTTGACTGTGGTAAAAACCAATCTTCTTGATGAGAAAGGAAACTTCCCCGCTGCACTTCAAAATGTGTATGTATCTTACGGCGGTTTTACTAACGAATATATGACTTTAATCAATGAAACATATTCTGTAAACTTCCCAACTAATGTTGAAGAAGGCGTAACCGGTAAAACTAAGTCAGATTTCTGGCACTTCATTAAGGATACCGACAAGAAAACAACCCGATGCTATGCAGTTGTAAGCTATTCAAATGCAACAGGCGAATCATTCAAAGCCAATTATGACTCTTTGTATAAAGTGGCTCACACTAAAGTTGGTCGCGAAACAGTGAACAAACTCACAGGGCCAGACTCATTGTTATATGAAGCAATGACAGTTAACCCCAGTGTAATCTCATTTGAGGGTCAAGATTGGTATGCAACATATCAATCTTCAGAATGGTTGAATTGCCGTTATGAACCATCTGCTGCAGCAATTTTAACAGCAGTGAAATCTGATTATGTTGATGCAGTAAATGAAATGCTTAACTCAATTCCTTTTGATGAATGGGTTTATAACAAAACCGACCAAAATTATGCTGTTTCATTTACACGCAAGTACACTCTTGACTCAAGCTTCAAGGTAGTTGATACAGCTGATAATGTAGGTGTTGCTTCAACTAACTACACTTTGGACGTAAACTAATAAAAAATGACACTAATTATGAAATCAATTTATAAATTAGGATTTATCGGTGTATTGGCATTTGCGGCTGTTTCGTGTGTTGAAAACGACCCCGAATATGCTCAATTTGCTGACCCCGATGTAGATTTCACCTACAATGTTGAAGGTGATCAATATGTGACCGACTACTATGTCGTGTCAACAATCGAGTTCAACAATGTGTCATCAAAG
>JAFPCM010000094.1 GCA_017390185.1 Muribaculaceae bacterium | reverse complement strand
CTGGAATTTCCCCGTAAAAACTCCATCAACCGATTCAGGGACATACAATCGTTTAGACTGCTTATCATAGTTATAGGCACAACTATCACCCACCTGTTGAACAAAGGCCGAACTCATGTCATTGTTGCAATCAAGCACAACGCATTTATCCATCAATCCAACGGGCACCAATCGTCCGTCTTTGATTTCAAACGAGTGTAGGCAATATTCAACAGAATAGTCAATTCCGTCTTGACGCATTTCCACGAGATAGATTTCACAACCATCATCGCCATTAATTGTAATAATCTGAGTCACAGGTTCACCTTCACTGCTTTGTTCACCACAATCGTGCACCATGCAGAAAACAGATTCGACGTGACCGCTGAAACGACCGTCACATTTGGTTTGAACCACATTGGTCCAACTTATATAGCGCTGTGTTTCGGGCAAAGTAGCCCACGAATATATACGCACTTTTTTATCCTCCGACTCTACATAATTGAGCACTCTTGCATCAATCAACTTCTTCATGTCGCTATCCATAGTTGTCGAGTCGCTCACAAGCCACTGTTCCAGATTATCATCAAAAGCGTAATTATAGGTCAGTCCGTCCTTTGCCCTGTGAATAGGTCGCTCCGATTCATCTATTTCAAAAAACACACTTGCCGAGTCGACAAACATATCCTCAGCAAACTCGTTCCAGATGCCCGCCTCATCAACTTCAACTGTAGCTATCTTTTTACAAGATACCAGAGCCACAGTCGCAACAATCATTATTAGTACATTTTTCATATTGAGTCTATTAATTTAATATTACACCTACTCTCTATAATAAACTCGCTTCACTCGCGAAGATATCGAGGTGAGAATTTCGTATGGTATTGTATCAAGTTTTTCGGCCAATTCAACCACCGGTATATTATCGCCAAAAATCTCCACCTGGTCGCCGGGCTGACAAGCCACATCGGTCACATCAATCATACACACATCCATACATATATTGCCAATCGTTGGGCAGCGGTGTCCGTTGATAAACACACATGCATTTCCATTGCCAAGATGGCGATCAATACCATCGGCATAACCGATGGGAATGGTAGCGATGCGTGAATCGCGATGCAACATTCCTCGGCGAGAATAGCCCACAGTTGTTCCCTCCGGCCATTCTTTGATTGACAATATAACAGAATGAAGCGATGACACTGGGCGGAGATTTGATTGCGAGCCGTCGGTCATTGTTGGTATGCCATAGAGACAAATGCCCAACCTCACCATGTCACACTGATGCTCGGGGAAACGCGTAATGCCTGTCGAGTTGAGCACATGGCGCAAGATGTGATGGTCAAAGCCCTGCTGCAACTGCTCACAGCAACGGTCAAAATAGTCAAACTGCTGACGAGTGTAGTCGTCCATATCGGGACAATCGGCAGCAGCCAAGTGAGAGAACACCGAGCGCGGCGCAATTGCATCTTGATTTCTCAGCAGTTCCACAATCTGCGGAATATCCTGTTCCAAGAAGCCCAAACGGTGCATACCTGTGTCAAGCTTGATGTGAACGGGATAGTTGTGAGTGCCATATCGTTGTGCCTCGTTGATGATTTCGCGCAAAATGTCAAAACTGTAAATCTCGGGCTCGAGGTTATAGTCAAAGAGCATGCGATAGTTCACCACGCGAGGGTTTAGCACCATTATGGGCATCGTTATTCCGGCTTTGCGCAAATCCACACCCTCGTCATAGGCTGCTACTGCAAGATAGGCCGCACCCTGCGACTGCAATGTCTTGGCCAACTCATATGAGCCGGCACCATAACCCGATGCCTTCACCATGCACACCACGCCGGTCTCGGGCTTGACAAGCGAGCGATAAATATTATAATTGTGTACGACAGCATCAAGGTTTACCTCAAGTACGGTTTCATGCTGACGGGCCTCGAGAACATCAACTATGCGGCCAAAGCCAAAATGAGATGCTCCCTTAACCAATATCAATTCACTCTCAAAATCGTTGGGCGACATGGCCGACAAAAACTCGTTGGTCGAGCAATAGAATGAGGCACTGTTGCCAAACAATGTAGAGTAACGCGCAATTTCTTCGCCGATGCCTATGACGCGATGCACATTTTTGCGAGCCATCAGTTGCGCCATTGTGCCATATACTTCATCAGGAGTCATCGCCTCGTGATAAACATCGCTCAATATAACTGTGAGCGACTGTGCTGAGGTGGCACGACGTTCCATAAACTCGATTGCGGGCAATAGCGAATGTAAATCGGCCGTATAATTGTCATAAATTAGCGAGCAGTTGTTCACGCCCTCAATTACATTTAATCGGGTTCCCACTTGCACCAATCGCGCCATGCGCTCAGCAATGACATCGGGCTTCAACTGCAAATACAACATCATTGCCAAGCAATGAACAGCATTTTCAATGTCATATTGCGATGTAAACGGAATTTTCACTTCGCCCTGTTCTCCGCCATAAACATAAGTGATGGCGCTGCCGCCAAGCGATGTTTCAACCGACGGCACATATAGTCGTGCCTCACGGTTGTTGCGCGACCATGCAAATTTATCAACATTGCCACACTTTTGTGCCACAACATCGGCAATCAACTCATCGTCGCCGTTATATATGATGCAATCGCAACTGTCAAACAGTTGCACTTTTTCTTCACACTTGTGACGCAACGATTCAAATCCCTCGTTGTGTTCATCGCCCACATTAGTTATGATACCTACATTGGGGCGTATCATTTTTTGCAACGATTTCATTTCGCCGTTCTGCGACACTCCGGCCTCAAAAATAGCCAACTGACTCTCGCCGGTCATTTCCCATATTGACATGGGCACACCTATCTGCGAGTTATAGCTGCGCGGGCTGCGCACAATGTTATAATCTTCTTGCAACAAATTGTAGAGCCACTCTTTGACAGTGGTCTTGCCTCGGCTGCCAGTGATGCCTACTACCGGAATGGCAAACGAGTTGCGATGAAAACTTGCAATCGACTGCAATGCTGCCGTCACATTTGACACCGTCAAAAAATTGACATCGGTCAATGACTGCATTGACTGGGGTATGTATTCAACCACAAAATTGCGAACGCCGCGGTCATACAAACTTTGCAAATAACGGTGACCGTCGTTGCGACGGCTGCGCATCGCAAAAAACAGCGTGGTCTCGGGATAGGTAAGCGAGCGGCTGTCAGTCAACAATGTGTCTATAACCATTGCCTCATTTGCTACACGCGGCAACTGCAAAATTTCGGCTATTTGTGATATCTGATATTTCATAGTTTAATATTTCTCTTTTCCAAGGCCCTTTTGAGGCAAGGGTTTGACAACAATAATTGTCGAGCCATTTCATTTGTGGCTTGTTCAAAACGCTCTATTACCCGAATGTCGTCGGTCATGAACCGATGGGCAAGGCGGCGTGCAAGTTTCTCACACTGTTGTGCCAACAAGAAAGTGTCGAGAGTCATCATTGCGCCGGCAAAGCGTCGGTATATATAATCGACCGCCACATCTGACGGATGAGTCATATCGGCGGCATAAAAACGATAGTCGCGCAAATCGTCCATCATAATTTCATAGGACGGAAAATATACAGCGTTTTCAAATCGCTCGCACAATAGCTCCACAGCAAGCAGCAATGTCGACTTGCTCAACTGATTGTCGTGAGCCCCGTCAGCCAAATGGCGAATGGGACTTACAGTGAATACAAACATTGACTTGTGGTGCGACAAAATATCGCTCCAAATAGCCACAATCTCATCAACACTCATGCGACGACGGTTAAATGTTGCCGCCGGAAGTTTGTGGCAGTTTGACACCACGCGTCCGTCTTTTTCAAACACATAGGCAGTGCCAAATGTAACAATTACCACAGCATCGCGATTGAGCAAATCGTGAGCCTCGGCAACCGAACGGTTTATGCGGTCAAGCACCTGCGTGCTGTCAACACCCGAGTACATTGAGTGATGGCTGAAACTGTGATAACGGCCCTGGTGTTCAAACAAGTCTTCGACACCAAACGCGCGGCATGCTTTCACATCACGAAATGCCGATGCCACACTCGCGGGATTATATAGAGTTCCAAACGGATTTATACACACATCAAACAACGCATCATTCAGTCGCGCTCCAATATTATCGGTAAAGCACGAGCCAAGCATCAACATCGGTCGATTGTGAGCGATGAGGCCCGGACGCGGCGTGGGAGTTACTGTCGTGCGAAAATCCATATAAAACATCAATATTGCATATAATCAATTGACAACACTTGAAACTCGGTGCGACGGTTTATTTGGTCTGCGGCCTCTTGGTCCTCGGGCGAGAGTGTTTCGACAAACTCTTCAGAAAGAACAGTTCCTTCGGCAAACTGCGGATATTCGCGCGCAAGTTTCTTGGTTATAACTTTGGGTCGCGACTCTCCATAACCTTGATGTTGGAGACGGTCGGCCGAGATGCCTGCTTCAATCAGGTAGTCGATAACCGACTTGGCACGACGCTGCGACAAATCCAGGTTATATTTATCACTACCCTTGCGGTCGGTGTGCGAAGCCATTTCGATTGTGACATTAGGATTGTCGCGCAACAGCTGAGCCATCTCATCGAGAGCGGTCTTTGACTCGGGACGCAAAGTAGCCTTATCAAAGTCATAGAAAATGTTTTCAATCACAACCGGCTTGGTCATTGATGCGAGAATAAAGTCGACACCATATTCGGCATCTTCCTCGGCCGTGTCTGATGTAAACTCTTGCTTGGCGTTGAGATATCCTTTGGCGCCGGCAAGCATCACATAACTCACACCGCGTTGCAGTTTGAATTTAAACGAGCCGTCGTTGCGGGCAACCTCTTTCTGATTTGAGCCGTCGTTGCCCACGATGCGAATAATGGCATTGGGCACAGGTTCTTCGTCCTTGTCGAGCACCCAACCGGTGAGCCATATCTGCAGCTCGGGCAACTCAAACGAGTAGATGTGGTCATATCCGCGACCGTCACCGCGATTTGACGAGAAATAACCCGACTCGCCTTCACCAAATGTGATGCCAAAGTCATCGGCAGCCGAGTTCATAGGCATGCCCATATTCTCGACTTTCCAACCGCCCGAAACAGTCATTTGTGCGCGAAACATATCAAGTCCACCCATACCGGGATGACCGTCTGACGAAAAATACAACACACTGTCGGCGCGCATGTAAGGGAACATTTCATCGCCCTCGGTGTTGATAAACTCACCGAGATTTTCGAGCGAGCCGGCACGGTCTTTCAAGTTGATGCGCCACAAGTCCTTACCGCCGAAACCTCCGGGCATATCCGATGTAAAATAGAGATACTCACCATCGGGCGACACTGCCGGATGACCATAACTCGACACCGTGTCAGATGTAATCTCAAATTTAACAGGTGCGCTCCAAGCCGCTTCGCTGCGTTGCGAGGTATATATCTCCACGCCGGTATTTGAATGCAACTCACGGCGTGCTTTGGTCAAGTACATTGTTGTTCCATCGGGCGAAAACGATATGATACCCTCATCAAGTTCACTGTTTAACTCACCTTCAACAGTTGCGGGACGAGTCCATTGTCCTTGTTCATCTTTCTTTGAAAACCATATATCGGCCTTTTTCATGCCGGTGATTTCGCTCTTTTTGGTGCCTGTAACCTTCTCGTTGGTAGTAGCATAGTAAATCACGTCGAGAGTCTTGTCTTGATACATCGGTGAGAAATCGCTGCGGCGAGAGTTAAACAGTTTTGCTTGCTTAACAATGTGGCGCGTTTTCTTTTCCTTGTAGCGCAATGCCAAGTCACAGCCTATCACACCCGTTTTTGCCAAATCACTGTTCGGATTGAGTGACAAGAAATTTTCATACGATTTTTTGGCCGCGGCATATTTGCCTTCGGCATGCAACGACTGCGCCAAATAGAGAATCGCCATCGAATCGGGATAACCATATCGCAACGCATTTTGATAGGCTGCCGATGCACGGCTGCTCATGTTAAGTTGACGATAGCACTCTCCCATCTTGTATGCAGCCACGCCACGCGTGGGGCGTTCCTCGCGCTTGGTGAGTTTGTTATAAACCTTGCGATAGGTCTTTGAGGCATCAAAATATTCGCCGCGGGCCATTTGTTCGTCGGCAACCGACATTTTGGCTCCTCCGCAACTGCTTAACACCATCGAAACTGCTATTATCGCATATAAGAGAATTCTTTTCATATAATAATTTTGCACCTGAATTAAAGTATATACCTTAACTTTAATAACGCAACAATCAAGCCGTTATTTTTCACTTTACAAAATTAATGAAACTTTTGGGAGTTAAACCCCAAAATACGCAAAAAACAAGCCTAAAAAAAAACGACACACTGAATCCCCTTTGAACAAAAATAACGCCATATCACTGCACGCTCATCCCTTTCAAATTAGGTGCAGTAACACCAACAATCCTTCGGGAATGTATCGTTGGACGTTGGATATCCCTTTCAAATTAGGTGCAGTAACACCTGGCTTCTTCTATCATCTCCTTGTAGCGCAGTTGGATATCCCTTTCAAATTAGGTGCAGTAACACCTTCCTCTCCGAGCGAGAAGATGTGCCATTCGTTGGATATCCCTTTCAAATTAGGTGCAGTAACACCACACTTTTTATAACTTCAAGAGGGACAAGCCCATACAGCCATATTTGAACGGATTTTTTGAGTGCAAAAACAACACTAAACCTCTGTTTAAATGCTTTTTTTGTTTCTACCTCAAACTTAGGCATTCCAACATGCCCTAATAAATATCTTTGGAGCGTAACTTTTTTACACTCTTTTCTGCTTAATGAAATTATTTTATGCAAAAGTAACCATTTTATTGATTACTTTGTATTTTTCTTTTCTTTTTCTTCTTTCTTTCCTCTACTTTCCCACTCAACGCTATGTTGCGCGCTGCGTTCCAATCGGCATTTATGCCTTCATATTTTCCGTCTTTGGTTTTCTTACCTTTACCCTTTTCACATTCGGGATTTTTGCACACAAACGTTGACTGGCTGATTCGTTGTCCTTTCTCATAATGCCCGCAATAACTACAAGTTTGGCTTGTATATTTGGGATCAACATATCTCACCTCTATATTTGACGCTTTGGCTTTATATTCTATCATTTGCTGCAATTCAAAATAAGACCAATAGCGCAATATATATTTATATCCTTCATCAACCTCATCATTTTTATCACGGCCAAAGCCCGACAGGTTTTCCATTTGAATAACTCCGGCATTTTGCTTTTGAGCAAACTCGATTACAGATTTACTGAAAATGTGATTTTGGAGATGAGTCCAATTACGTTCTTTACCTTCATGGCGTTCAAGCGCTTGCAATTTTTGCTTGCGACCTCTTCCGCCTCTTGTTGATGTGGTTAAACTTCGTTGCAATTCACGCTTTCGCACATATAATTGCTCTCTTACTTTCATAAATTGTTCACGAGAACCAATATACATTTTAGCAGACTCATTATCGTTTAGAGCTGCACACAATGGAACATTGATTCCCAAATCAACACCAACAACGCGTTTACTATCCAAACAAATAGCTTTCTTTGGAATTTTGACAACGATCAATAAAAATGTTTTGCCTTTTTTATTTTGTTGAATTGATGATTCACCTACGCCATACTCACCCGACAATACACGATTGACTATCTCTCGGTTATTACTTTTGTCCTTTCCAAAAAACAAATCCCATTCCAATCCTTTAGGAAATAACACAAATATCGAGCCATCCGTTCTACGCCGCAATTGCAGTTTCTTATTTAAATTCATCTGAAATGGCACAGGCAATCCCTTTTTGAAATTTGGCAATGTTCGTTTGCCCGATTCAACCTCAGACTTGTAACTCGTATAAGTTGAACATATTTTTTGATTCAAACAAGTCAACACATTCGACGGGATAACATCCAAGAACAATTTAGACGCTACTCTAAAAGTTGAATTTTGTCTGGAGCATTGCAAAAAAGTTTTCCTTTGTTCTTCAATTTCTTTATCCAACTTGCTTTTTTCTTTTTCCAATTCACGAACTTGCTCCTGCGTCAATTTGAGTTTTTGGGAATTATTCAAGTCCTTTTCAATTTTGGTATACTGAGGCGAATGAATTTTTGCTCTAAATTCATAGGCATCATTGAAAAATTGATGAGTCGCAATGAGATTTGCCACCTTAAACAAATTGTCGTTTATTGTATTCCAAGTTTCAAAATCTTTTTTTCGACGCGCACGACCCTCTTCATCATCACCGTGAAGATGTAAATGCACCTCTATTTTGCGTGTTATACATATTTCGTCGTTTGCCATAATGCTATGAATATTAGTTTTAGATATAGATTACGCAAATATACAATAATAATTCTTAATCACTCGATTTTCTTTTCTTTTATTTTCTTTATCATGGCATAAAACTCGCGATTTTTTGCTGAGGTTTTTTATTTCAGATTTTGGGATTTTCTGTTTTTTACTTATTTTTGAAATCGGAATTAATTAAGAGAAATAACCGAGGCAAAATGAAACATAACCTATTCAATTTATTTTTTCTCATTTGTTTTATTGCACTCATAGGATGTGATGACGACAAATACCGACCGGAGAATTCCGACAAAGAAAACCCCGATACGTTTTCGGGCAGTTGCAACGTCTTTACTTTCGGGCAAGAAACATCAGAATTTGAAGCAAGCGACTTCATCTTGCACATACTTGCGCCAAACGGAGAGATTATACAACGAAAAGGCACACATAAACGAACAAACGGCAAGTCAGAATTAAAACTTATACAAGGCCTTAATGATGAAAAATTCAGGCTTTTGTACATGGAATATGACATTCCCACCCCCGAGAATTCGCGTCACACAAAAGCACGATTTGGATTGGGATGCGAAGTCAACATCATCAACGGCACTCCGATTGTGTTAGACAACTATAATCCCCAAATTAAACTTTTTGCGCTTCATTCCAGTGAAAACACCTATACCATCAACTGCGACGAAGACTTGTTAAAACTTGCCAACGCGGTTAACGTCGATGACAGCAATATCGGCTCAGACCTTGAGTTTACCCAGACATGTGACATCGACATGGATTATATATGCTATAAAATTAACAAGAATTATGGGTGGAATCCCATCGGGGCAAACAACAACACACCATTCAAAGCAACATATAACGGCAATAATCACAAAATAACCGGATTAACCATTGACCGTCCCAATACTTATGGCGTCGGATTATTTGGATACACAAGCATGGCATACATCAAAAATGTACACATCTCAAATTCGGAAATACGCGGAGATTATGCCACAGGCTCGCTTGTTGGCGTTATTACTCGACCAGGAAATATAAAAGCAAGCACGGTTATAGACTGTTGCAGCGTCAGCAATAGTATAATAGAGCGTTCGACCTTTTCATCAGATGATGACGGGGTCAATATCGGCGGACTTGTCGGCGTTATTGAAGAAGGCTCTTCGCTCAACTTGACAACATCTTCATCTACCGACAACACAATAAAGGCCACATACAATGCCGGAGGGCTTGTTGGAGGTAGCGTTAGTTATACAGTGGCATATATCGGAAATTGCACAAGCGAGAATAACAACATCACAGCTCAAATATCAGGTGCCGGTGGTATTATTGCCGTTGCCGATTCGCTATATATATCAGCGTGTAGCAACTCGTCGGCCGTCACAGGCGGAACTTCAACAACTCAAATCGGGATTGGTACCGGAGGCATTGTCGGGGGCTCCGGCACAAGCTACATTACAGCTTGTACCAATTCAGGCACCATAATAGGCAACGAAGGCGTTGGCGGAATTATCGGCAGCACTCGCATTAAAGGAAGTCGCAACCCCGAAGCGCCCGAGCCTTTTGTTCACAATTACACTATGCTCCGATACTGCGGGAACACAGGTGCTGTGAGTGGAAATATCATGGTGGGTGGCGCATGCGGAGATGCCAATTTTGGTTGCTTTGCCACATACAACAACGGCAAAATTGCCGGGGAAGCACAAGTTGGAGGCATTCTCGGTGCAGGGGAAATAGCAGTTGTCCACAATGCCATAAACACCGGAGAAATCACTGTTGACAACTATAACGGAAACTCGTTCTGCGGCGGAATTATCGGTAAAGCCGACTTGACATCTATTGCATTATGTCACAATTACGGAAAAGTTAACAGTTCGGGGACACACACGGCAGGCATTATTGGCATAGCAGGCACAACATCTGTTATTCATCAGTGTGGAAACTTTGCTCAAATCAGCAGCACTGGTGGTGCCACAGGAGGCATTGCCGGAGAAATCGGCAACCCATCGGAATGGGGGCCTATAAACACCGCCGAGGTTATAATAGGGACTCTCGAAATAGTGATGTCGGTAGCCGGCCCGGCAATGGCCTATATAGAACATGAAACCACAGGGTTTTGGCATATATTCCTCAAAATAGCCGAACCTGCAGTTGAATATGTTTTAGTTGGAGTAAATTCCTATTTTGAATATCACAACATCCACACAATTCTTCATCATGAAGCATTGGAGCAAATTGATGCCGCCGTAAACGGAAATACAACCATTATATGCGACAACATTGTTCAAGAAATCGAGAATCTCAGAAAAAGTTTTCCGACCGATTTAGATGTAAACGGGTTTAACTCGTCTATACTGACCGACAATTACATTCAAGAAATCAACAACACACTAACCTATTATACCACCAAAAACGGGTCTGAGGTATATAACAACAACATAAACCTAAAACGCAATGAATTGTGCGACGAGGTTGAAGAAGACCTTGAGACCAAGGAATTAGTCCACACGATAATTGGAGGCATTGCCCTCGGTGCCAGTTTTATATTTACAACGGGGGCCTTAGTTGCCGGATTCTTTACAGGAGGAGCTACAGCCAGCGCAGTTTTTGTCGGTCTCGGTGCAGCAACGTCTATCATAAGCGGTATTAACTCCATTTACAAAGGAATGACCGAATTTGAGCAAAATGCTGTTATTGTTTCCCAATGTGTCAATGCAGCCAAAATCACGTCATCATCAGCCAACGAAACAGGTGGCTTGGTGGGGGTTCTCAACGACTATGGTATCATGCGCGACTGCCTTAACACCGCAAATGGTGGTGGCAATGGCGGACATTTCATTGGCACAGCAGGTGACAAATCTAACATATCCCGATGCCTTTCTATAGCAGAAACCGGCTGGACCGATTATATTGCACGCCCCAAACAAAAAGTATTATTTTCTGACCTTTATGCTCTCTCTGATAACGAAGGCCATTATTTGGGCGGCAAGGGTATCTCAGCCGATAAAATAGCAAATGCTTCATCATATGACAATTGGGATATCGGTGCTGACAAAAATCGTTGGACTATTCCAACAGACAAAAATTCGTTCCCGATACCTTTCTTCTCAGAGATGAGAGAATAATAATTTTAGTTTAATCTCAAATATCAAATATGAAATCTAAATTCAAACTCATTGCCCTGATAGTTATTGCATGCAATTTTATTTCAATAACGTCATGTAGCGACAACAATGATGACAATTATTTATCAAACGCTATTGGTTCAAAATTAGAATATGGCAAGGATAAAAAATTATCCTCTTTTCTCATTCCGAAAGAAGAGTCAAATCTTAGTGACACGACAACTTCGTTGATGATATATCTCGAAAACCCAACGAGTCTTGAAAAACAAAGATTCTTTGCATTGACAAGACTGATCGGGAACCATTTTGAAATAAAAATGGAAATTCCCGAAAATGAAACAATCGTTGATGGTAAGTACAACTTATCGTGCGTTGTTATGTCTGATTTTGAATTTATCACACGAGTGAGATATGTCGTGGAAATGGAAAAAGAAATGGTTAAAATGCTCCAAGCCATTCCAAAATACGAGGGCCTTAGCGGGAGCGGTAGCTCTGATGACCCCTACAAAATCTCATCAACAAAAGATTTTGATTATCTGTTGTATAACATCTCAGAGGTTGACACTGAACTTCATGGAAGTGGCAGCTATTTTTCTCAAACAGCCGATTTTGATGCTCCAGCTGCAGGCATCGATGCCGATGGACGAGAATATGCAAGTTTCCCATTTGCGGGAAATTACAACGGCAACGGATGTAAAATTTCCAACATTAATTACACCGGAAATTTATCAAGTTCAATCGACACCCGTATAGGTTTATTTGACGGGCTTCTTGATGGCTCTAAAATATCAAATCTCAAACTCGACGTTTCATTCAAAGGCATCTATGACTATTCAGGAGCTCTTGCCGGATACACTGACGGAAATGTAACTCTCGACAATATAACTGCCACAGGTGACATTGACCAATGCTTAGAAATGTGTGGCGGACTGATTGGGGTAAACCAAACAACCAACGGCACATTAACCATCACAAACTGCCTTATAGATGTCGATATCAAAGCCGAGGGTAGCAGCTCACACATCGGTGGAATTATCGGTGTATCTTACAGTAAAACCATCATCAAAGATTGTAAAATAGGTGGAGATATATCGGGCAATGTATATGTCGGAGGGGTGATTGGCATGGCCAACAATGGCCCATATGAAATCAAAAATATATCAAATGCCGATTCCCACTTTGCAATATCTGGCAGTACCTGCATTGGCGGCATTATTGGCCATTATTCAGGTTATGCTTTTAAAGTTGAAAACATCAATCTTAAACACACTGTAACTAGTGCTGACAACCAAATTAAAATTATTTCAGGCTCAGGAGATAATACCGGTGGCGTTTTTGGCGAAATCAATATCTATAGCAACTTTTCCGATATTTGTTATTTAAAAAACGCAACTATCAGTTGCCCTGTCAGAGGCAATAAAAATGTTGGTGGACTAATTGGTAAATTATATACAACCGTAGACAATACAATATCAATCCAAAATTGCGATGTGACATCTGTTGTTTATGGAAACTTATATACAGGTGGACTTATCGGCCAGGCCGACTCTCGATGCAATCTCAATTTTGTGGAAAAGTCAGGCATAATGATATCTGAAGGAGTTTCTGAAATTAAAGGAGGGCACTATACCGGTGGCATTTTCGGCAAATATAAACAATCAGGGAAATTAACGTTTGAGAATGGTGCTACGGTTTATTGTGGAGTAAACATTTCAGGGAAAAACAATGTCGGAGGTTTTGCCGGAAGCACTCTTTTAAACAAAGACAAAGCAGAGGAGTACCGAACCTTCAATTTCAAAAACATTGAACTAAAAAACACCATAGAGATAACCGGAACTCGCAACGTCGGAGGGCTAATCGGATATGCCGAAAACACAATCATTTCAGGCCAAAACGCTTTTAACTATAATGAAGGAAGTGCGATCGTTATACCCAAATTTTCAAGATTTACACCTAACTTTTCCGGAAAATTAATTGCTGCAGATTCATCTTCGGGCAGTTGCATTGGTGGGGCCGTGGGTAAAGCCTACAACTCTAGCATTAATGGGATATGCGTAAACTCCGTTATGAATTTTAACAATCTTGACTCTATAGGTGGAATTGTCGGACACATTGATTCCAATATTTATTCTTTAAGGCTTTTGGAATGTTGCACCTTTAACGGAGAATTGTATGGCCACAAAAACGTGGGTGGCATAGCCGGCATAAAGACTAAAGACGGACAAATACGTGATTGTATAAATTACGGTAAAGTCTCGGCCAATGAAAATGTCGGAGGCGTACTTGGCAAGTTGTGCTATGAAAGCATCTACGACTCTAACACTTTTGTTTACTACTGTGTTAACACCGGAATTGTAACCGGGTCGGGTTCTGATACTGGAGGTGTTGTCGGATACATGCAAGGCAATAACGATTTGAATAAATATTCATATATCTCACATTGCGGCAACTACGGAAATGTCACAGGGAAAGATACTGGTGTTGGTGGAATATTAGGCCGTTGCAACACTCGCCGCGGGAAAGTGCATAGTTGTGCCAACCACGGGGCCGTACATAGCTCAGCATCATGCCGCACTGGTGGCATTGTAGGATCTATGGGCAAAGACCCGGGGGGCTTACAGGCTCACCAATCGACAAACTTACAAGTTGGTTATTGTGCCAATACAGGCCCTGTTTCAAGCGATGGCGGAGATTCTCATACCGGCGGCATTTTAGGTTTCCAAGAAGAGGGCTGTTCTGATTATAACGACCAAGATTCATGGGTTCATGACTGCTACAATACCGGGAAAATTAGCGGAAGTGGAGACCGAGGTGGAATTGTTGGCTATGTTGACCATTACAGCTATGTTCAGAAATGTTTTAATACCGGAGAGACTGATAAAGGAATTTGCGGAACCCGCAAAAATTCCGCTATAATCTATGACGACTATACTTACTACACAAAGGGATCAGCCTCTGGAAAATGGTTCGGCGATAAAAAAATCTCCGACGATGATCTCAAAAAGAAAGAAACATTTATGAACAAAGAACAAACTGCAGGCTTTGACTTCAATTCCATCTGGAAAATGGGAGACAATCACCCTATATTACAAAATTGTCCATTTCAAGATGTAACATATACCAATCAGTAATTCAAAAAAAATGCTCTCTCGGGAGCATTTTTTTTTGTTTGGCAACTCTATTATTTTGAGTATCTTTGTAAACATTTCACAGAATAACAAATAAACAAACTATATCACATGAAAAAAATTCTGACTCTCATTGCTCTTGCGGGCATGTCATTGTCGGCATCGGCCGTGACTCCGCTATGGCTGCGCGATGTAAAAATTTCGCCCGATGGCGCCAACATCGCCTTTACCTACAAGGGCGACATCTACTCAGTTGACACCAACGGTGGCACTGCTACTCGCCTGACCACTCAACCATCGTATGAAGCAACCCCCATCTGGTCGCCCGACGGCAAGAAAATTGCGTTTACCAGCGACCGCAACGGCGGCACCGACATCTATGTGATGAATGCTAACGGCGGACAGGCAACCCGACTCACCTTCAACTCGGCTGCCGAAACTCCCGAGGCTTTCTCGCCCGACGGCAAATGGATATATTTCTCTGCAGCTATTCAAGACCCCGCATCAAGCGCAATGTTCCCTTCGGGCCGATTGACCGAGGTGTATAAAGTTGCCACCAAAGGCGGACAAAGCGTTCAAGTTATTGCCTCGCCTGCACAAATGATGTGTTTCAACAAGGCCGGAAACTTCTTCCTCTACCAAGACCAAAAAGGCATGGAAGATGAGTGGCGCAAACATCACACCTCATCAATAGCACGCGACGTGTGGAGTTGCGACCTCGCCACCGGCAAGCACACAAACCTCACCGACCATGCCGGCGAAGACCGCAATCCGGTGTTAGGCAATGACGGTGCGACCGTATACTTTTTGAGCGAACGCAACGGAAAGTCTATGAATGTGTATTCATTCCCATTAGCCAACCCCAAAGAGGTTACAGCAGTCACTTCATTCAAAACCCACCCTGTGCGATTCCTATCTCAAGCCGATAACGGAACTCTTGCATTTACCTACAACGGCGAGATTTACACCAAAACCGGCAAAACCTCACCCAAGAAGGTCGCTATCGACATCACTCTCGATGACGAAAATCTGCTGGAAAACATCGCAGTAAATAGCGGTGCAACAAGCGCAACAGTTTCGCCCGACGGCAAGCAAATCGCATTTGTAAAACGAGGTGAGATATTTGTCACATCAGTGGAATACAACACTACAAAACAGATTACACACACAGCTGCTGCCGAGCGCCAAATCTCATGGGCTCCCGACAATCGAACAATTATATACACAAGCGAACGCGACGGCCATTGGAACATATACAAGGCCGAGATTGCCCGCGAAGAAGACCTCAATTTCCCCAATGCTACCCTAATCAACGAAGAAGCTCTCTTTGACGGCAAAGACGGTGTTGAACGCACCTATCCGTCATTCTCGCCCGACGGCAACGAGATTGCGTTTATCCAAGACCGCAACCGCCTCATGGTGATGAACGTTAAGAGCAAAAAGGTGCGCCAAATCACTGACGGATCTACCCACTCACGCCGCAACGGTGGATTTGACTACTCATGGTCGCCCGACGGACAATGGTTTGTGTTGTCGGTTGTTGACAATAAACACGACCCATATAGCGATGTGGCAATCATCGATGCTCAAGGCAAAAACTTTACTAATCTCACCCAAACAGGCTACTTTGACGAAGCTCCCCGTTGGACTGCCGACGGCAATGCCATCATTTTCATTACCGACCGCTATGGTATGCGCAACCACGCATCATGGGGCTCTGAAGGCGACGTTATGATGATATTCCTCAACCAAGATGCCTATGACAAGTATCGTCTGAACGAGGAAGACTATGCCCTCTACAAAGAGGTCGAAAAAGAACAAAAGGCCAAGAAAGCCGACGGCAAAAAAGAGGACAAAAAGGAAAATAAAAAAGACGATGACAAAAAGGGCGATAAAGCCAAAGTTGACGATGTAAAGAAAATCAACGTCGAACTTGACGGCATTTGCGACCGCGTGGTGCGCCTCACTCCTTATTCGTCTGACATCTGCAACGCCATCGTTACCAAAGACGGCGAAACTCTCTATTACCTCACATCGGCCGGCAAGGGCTACAACTTGTGGAAAATCGCGCTTCGCAAGAACGAAAACAAACAAGTAAGCGCACTCGATGCCCCCTCTATGGTTATGGAAATGGATAAAGACGGCAAAAACATATTCCTCTTGGGCCGCTCTATGAAGAAAATGGATGCCAAAAGCGAAAAAATGACAAACATTTCCTACTCGGCTAAGATGACTCTCGACCTCGCCGCCGAACGCGAATATATGTTCAACTATGTATATCGCCAAGAGCGCGAAATGTTTTATGTGAAATCAATGCACGGCGTTGATTGGGATAAAATGACTGCCGACTACCGTCGTTTCCTCCCCCACATCAACAATAACTATGACTTTGCCGAAATGCTCAGCGAATGGTTGGGCGAACTCAATGTGTCGCACACCGGTGGCCGCTACTATGCATCGGGCGCCAAAGAGCCCACAGCCACTCTCGGTCTTTTATATGACCTCACCTACTCGGGCAACGGTCTTAAAGTTGACGAAATCATCGAACGTGGTCCGTTTGACCGTGCAAGCAGCAAAGTAAAAACCGGTTGCATCATTGAGAAAATAAACGGCCAAGAAATCAACGGCGACAGCGACTATGCCGTTATGCTCAACTCAATGGCCAAGAAAAAAACTCTCGTTTCAATCTACGACCCCGCCACAGGCGAGCGTTGGGACGAAGTTGTGCTTCCCATCACATCGGGTGCGCAAAACTCGCTCCTCTATGACCGTTGGGTAAAACAACGCGCTGCCGATGTTGAACGATGGTCAAACGGCCGCTTGGGCTATGTTCACATTCAATCAATGGGCGACGACAGTTTCCGTAAAGTGTATTCCGACATTCTCGGCAAATACAACCACTGCGAAGGTATCGTTATCGACACCCGTTGGAACGGTGGCGGCCGATTGCACGAAGACATCGAAATATTGTTTAGCGGACAAAAATACTTCACTCAAGTGGTGCGCGGCGTCGAAACTTGCGATATGCCAAGCCGTCGTTGGAACAAACCCAGCATCATGGTGCAATGTGAAGCCAATTATAGCAACGCCCACGGCACTCCATGGGTGTATAAACACCGCGGCATCGGCAAACTCGTTGGGGCTCCCGTACCAGGAACCATGACAAGCGTTAATTGGGTCACACTGCAAGACCCCTCGTTGGTGTTTGGCATTCCCGTAGTGGGATATGAATTGCCCGACGGCTCTTATCTCGAAAACCAACAACTTGAACCCGACATTCATGTCCTCAATGCCCCAGAGACTGTGGTCAAAGGCGAAGATACTCAGTTGCGCACAGCTGTCGAAACCCTCCTCCGTGACCTCAACAAGAAATAAACACTCTCCTATTCTCTATAACGCCAATAGCCCCGCATCAGCGAGGCTATTGCTATTTTTGGGGGGAATGTGTCGATATCACTATTAGAAGTTCCACTCATAAAAGAAGACTTCGATGCGAGGATATGGCACTCGCGCTTTCAAGAATTCTTCCAAGTGCTCTTTATCCGAACCATGTACTTTTATTTTACCTTCTTCATACCATTGCGCAATTTCATCATAATCAATTGCGCGAAGAAAGTCGGAATGAGTGTTGCTGATTGAAGGAATCTTGTAGCGGTTTGCAAACAAAGTTGGTTCAGGAACTTTAAACTCAATAGATCCTGCAGGGTTTTCATCATCTTGATGAGCAAAATACCTAAATTCTGTTACTATTACCATGTTTTTCTGTTTTAGTTCAAAGAATTTGTATTACAAATATAAGCAAAATTTCCCTAACTTCCAAATTTTCAAGCCTTAATCTGTTGACTCACTTCCAGCGAAGTGTTCTCATACTAAAATTTTATGCCAAAACGCAGCACATTCTATTTGCTTTTGTAAATTTTATTCATTATCTTTGTTCTTAGTAAATCAAAAATCTCTTTAAGCCTATACTATTATGATTGGAATTCACAAAACACGCGAATTTAGCGTCTATGGCGTAACATTCGCCGGAGTGAGCGATCTCATCAATTTCGCTCACCTTAAAGAGCCCAAAAATGGGGTCTATGTCGGTCTCAAATTTATGCCGATTAAAATGTATGATGACAAGTATCTTGTTGACATCGACTTGCAACACCTTTTTGTTTTTGCCAAGAGCGCCGATGAACTTGCCGTAAAAATGAAATCGGTAAACATGGTCAGCGGCGTACACCCTCAATGGGTTGCACGCAACATCTCTCCCGTAGTCTATTGGAGCTGGAAAAGCTACATCATGCAAATCTCTGACTGCGACGATGTTGATATTCCTAAATTGGCCAACCACCCTGTCAAAAAGGTTTCTCTTGCAACCAAAATCGCCAATGCACTCGTCAAATCATTTGAAGCAGACCCCGCCGACGAGGATTTCACTACTCCCAAAGCCCAACCTCGCGACTATCTCAAAGAGAAAACGCCAAAGGTCAAAAAGTCTTTTACATCTAAAATGGCCCAATTTGTCAAAGATTTGATCAGCGAAGACGAAGATCCCGAATTTGTTTAAACAAAGGCCATATCCCAAACACATACCCTCTCGCGCCATAACGTCCAAATAGAGCCTCCGACTCATGGGCGTTATGGCTTCATGTTTTGATATTATGAGCAAAAGCAGTAACTTTGCACCGATAAATCAAGTTTAAACCTCAAGGGGCTATCAAATCCCCTATAATAACCCACAGAAATGACAGATATTCCCAAATGCCCAAAGTGTGGCAGCGAATTTACCTACTTTGACGGCTCTCTCTATGTTTGCCCCGACTGTGCTCACGAGTTTAGCGCCGATGCAAGCGAGGCCGAAGAAGAAAACACAGTGGCCAAAGACAGCAATGGTGCCGAGCTTTTTGACGGCGATGCTGTTACAGTTATCAAAGACCTCAAAGTTAAAGGTTCGTCTATGGTAATCAAACGCGGCACAAAAGTTAAAAGCATTCGCCTCACCGAAAACCCCGAAGAAGTTGACTGCAAAATCGACGGCAGCAGCATCGTTCTCAAAACTTGCTTCTTGAAAAAATAAGCACAACAAGCATAGCTTTAAACACAAAAAGAGCAACCCCGTTGGGTTGCTCTTTTGTGTTATTTTGTATCAGTCTATTATTTCACCAAGTCCATACCGCGGTTGATAGCGGCTTCATTCATGGGAATGAGGTGATGATGGCGCTCGGGCAATGTCTTTTTGAGACCTTTGATGATACTCTCAATGGGAACGATGGGTTTGATTTTGAGCAACGAGCCAAGCACAATCATGTTATAGGCTTTGGCACTTTCCATTTCAAATGCCGCTTCCATTGCATCGATGCGATAGACATTGATGTCGGTTCGAGTGGGAACGCGATGAATGCCATAAGAGTCATAAATGAGTGTACCGCCAGGCTTAATTGACGCTTCAAATTTGTCAAGACTCTGCTGATTGAGAATGACTGCAGTGTCATAACTGTTCAATACCGGTGAGCTGATTTCTTTGTCACTGATAATCACAGTTACGTTTGCCGTACCGCCACGCTGTTCAGGACCATAAGAAGGCATCCAAGTCACCTCCAAATCGTCCATAAGTGCTGCATAGGCAAGAATTTTACCCATTGACAACACACCTTGTCCGCCAAATCCGGCTATTACTATTTCTTCTTTCATTTCTTTACAGTGTTTTTGATTTCGCCCAATGGGTATTTAGCAAACATATTCTCTTCCATCCACTTGTTTGATTGGGCAGGCGACATTTTCCAACCCGAGTTACAAGTGCTGACAATTTCCACAACCGATGTGCCACGGCCTTCCATTGAGTTGATAAATGCTTGTTTGATTGCCGCTTTTGCCTTGCGCACCGCTGCGGGAGTGTGCACCGCCTGACGAGTAACCAAGCAAGTACCGTCTAACTGCGCGAGCAATTTTGACATCTCAAGGGGATAACCATTGAGGTCAACGCGACGGCCATAAGGTGTGGTTGAGGTTTTCATGCCTTCCAATGTTGTGGGAGCCATTTGACCGCCTGTCATGCCATAGATAGCATTGTTGATAAATATGATGGCAATGTTCTCGCCACGGTTGGCGGCATGAATAGTCTCACACGTACCGATAGCGGCAAGGTCGCCGTCACCTTGATAGGTAAACACCATGCGCGAAGGGTTAAGACGCTTAACTGCTGTAGCCACTGCCGGAGCACGACCATGGGCAGCTTCAATCCAATCGATGTCGATATAGTTGTAGGCAAACACCGAGCAGCCCACCGGAGCAACGCCGATAGTGCTGTCTTCAATGCCCAATTCCTCTATAATCTCTGCAACCAATCGATGCACAACGCCATGGCTACAACCGGGGCAATAGTGCATGTGATTATCGTTCAGCAAGCGTGGCTTGGCATAAACGAGGTTTTCGGGTTTCATTATTTCTTCGGGAGTCATGGGCAATTACTTTTTTGCTTCGTTAAACTTTTCATTAAACGCATCAATCACTTCTTGAGGCGTGGGAACGATACCACCCATTCGGCCAAAATGATAAACAGGCACTGCACCGTTCACGGCCAAGCGCACATCTTCAATCATTTGTCCTGCGTTGAGTTCAACACAGAGCATGCCCTTGGTTTGAGCGGCAAGTTCGGCCATGCGTTTTGTGGGGAACGGCCACAAGGTAATGGGGCGAATAAGGCCCACTTTCACACCTTTTTGGCGCGCTTCTTCAATAGCTTTGAGGCAGATGCGTGCCACCGAGCCAAATGCCACAATCACATATTCGGCATCTTCGGTATAATATTCTTGATATCTAACCTCGTTTTCTTCAATCAGTCGGTAGGTCTGTTGATAACGCTCATTGTGTTTCTCCATGAGCTCAGAGTTGAGTTCGAGCGTAGTCATCACATTGGCATGACCGCGACCGTTTTTGCCAGTAACAGCCCAAGGACATTGTGCAGCAATCTCTTCATCGGTGCGACGCGCTCTTGCAGGAGGCAACACCACTTTTTCCATCATCTGGCCCACAATACCGTCGGCAAGGATCATTGCCGGAGTGCGGTATTTAAACGCGAGGTCAAAGCCGAGATACACAAAGTCTGCCATTTCTTGCACACTCGAGGGTGCTAACACTATAAGATGGTAGTCGCCATGACCGCCACCTTTGGTTGCTTGAAAATAGTCGGCTTGTGAAGGTTGAATAGTACCCAAACCGGGACCGCCACGCATCACATTCACAATCAACGCAGGCAATTCGCCAGCGGCTATATATGATATGCCTTCTTGTTTGAGACTGACACCGGGCGATGACGATGACGTAAATACCGCCTTGCCACAAGCAGCACCGGCATACACCATGTTGACGGCAGCCACTTCGCTCTCGGCTTGAAGAACAACCATCCCGGTTGTTTCCCATGGCATTTCGGCTTCAAGGGTCTCAAGTATTTCTGATTGGGGCGTAATGGGATAGCCAAAATATCCGTCCGCACCATATCGTATGGCGGCAAGTGCTATCGCTTCGTTTCCCTTCAGCAATCTTTTCTCTTCCATTTATATTTTGTTATTTATTTGTTACTCTATAAACTTCTATACAACCGTCGGGACACACCATAGCACATGATGCACAGCCGATACAAGCCTCGGGGTTGTGCATATAGGCGTAGTGATAACCACGATTGTTCACTTCTTTGGGCTGCAATTTCAACACATCAAGCGGACATGCCACGACACACAAATCGCAACCTTTACACCGTTCCTGATTTACTTTAACTGCACCTTGTACTTTTGCCATATACTTTTTGTTTTAATCTTTTTAGCATTTTGCTTTGCAAAATTAATCAAACTTTTGAATATAACAATCATTTAACATAGTGTTAACTATGGCACACTCCTATACATTTTTTGCCAAAATAGCACTATTTCACCGATAAATGACTATCTTTGAGGTCATGAAAGCAATCGTAAGTGTCATCATTCCAGCTTTTAACGAGCAAAAAAACATTGCCCGTGCCATCAAATCGGTTCTTGCACAGTCATTTCCCGACTTTGAACTGATTGTTGT
>JAFPCM010000012.1 GCA_017390185.1 Muribaculaceae bacterium | reverse complement strand
GTGCCAAGGGCTTTAAAGAAGTCACCTTGCTTGGTCAGAATGTCAACAGCTATTGCTACAAAGACGACAACGGCACCGAAATCAGCTTTGCTCAATTGCTTGCTATGGTTGCCGAAGCTGCACCCGATATGCGAGTGAGATTTACGACCTCTCACCCTAAGGACATGACCGACGAAATCATCACAGTCATAGCCAAATACGCCAATGTGTGCAACCACATTCACCTCCCCGTGCAATCGGGCTGTAACACAGTGCTCAAAGCTATGAACCGCCACTACACTCGCGAGTGGTATCTCGACCGCATCGCTGCCATTCGTCGCATGATTCCCGACTGCGGCATCTCAACCGACATGTTCACCGGCTTCCACAACGAAAGTGAAGAAGATTTCCAAGAAACACTCTCGCTCATGCGCGAAGTAGGCTTTGACGCCGCGTTTATGTTCAAATACTCTGAGCGCCCTGGCACAATGGCATCTCGCCATTTGCCCGACAACATTGCCGAGGATGTTAAAATCGACCGCCTCAACCGCATGATTGCCCTCCAAAACGAACTTTCGCTCGAATCAAACCGCCGCGACATCGGCAAGACATTTGATGTGCTTGTCGAAGGGGTTTCAAAACGCAGCAAAGAGCAGTTTGTGGGCCGCAATCAGCAAAACAAGAGTGTCGTATTCCCGCGTGGCAACTATCGCATCGGCGACATTGCACATGTCACAATCGTTGAGGCTTCATCGGCCACACTAATCGGACAACTTGCCGACTAACAACACAATAAACATATTGCGAGGTCCGACATCGGGCCTCGCATTTCATATAAACAATCCTTTATGAAAGAAGTGCTGTGGAACAGGAATTATATCTATGTGTGTGCAGCCAATTTCCTGCTCTTCTTTTCATTTTACCTATTGCTGCCACTATTGCCGTTCTACTTGCGCGACACCTTTGCCGCCGACAAGCAGACCATTGGCATCATCTTGTCGGGATACACCATCACCGCACTCGCCATTCGCCCCTTTGGCGGATTTATCGTTGACAGTTTCCCACGCAAGCAAGTGCTGCTAATCAGTTATTTTGCGTTTTTTGCATTCTTTGCAGGCTACCTCATCACAGGCACATTATTGATGTTTGCCATCATTCGCGCAGCTCACGGGCTCACCTTTGGAGCAGTTACAGTGGCTAATAGCACAATGGCCATCGATGTGCTTGCACCATCGCGCCGCGCCGAGGGCATCGGCTACTATGGTGTGAGCAACAACCTCGCAATGGCAATCGGCCCGTCGCTGTCAATGTACATGTATGACCACCATATTGCCACCGAATACATCTTCATGACCGCACTCATAGCAGCCGGCATCGGCTTGGCACTCAACTCATTGCTCAAGCCCTCGCAACGACAGCCCATTCGCGACAAACAGCCAGTATCGCTCGACCGCTTTTTCCTCACAAACGCCGTTCCCGAAAGTTTTATGGTAATATTTTTCTCGTTTGCCTACGGCATTCTCTCAACATACGTGGCCATTTATGGCAAAGATGAAATCGGCATCGAAGGCGGCAGCGGACTATTTTTCCTGATACTCGCCATCGGCCTCATCGGGGCACGATTGGTGTCGGCACAATGGGTGAAACGCGGACTACTCACACGCAACATTGGCGCGGGCATGGTGCTGACCACAATCGGATATATAATATTCTGCGCATGGCAAGCGCCATTGGGATATTATGCATCGGCCTTGGTATTGGGTTGCGGATATGGCGCAATGTGCCCGTCGTTTCAAACCGTGTTTATCGACCTTGCGCCCAATAGCAGACGTGGCACAGCCAACTCTACCTACCTCACTTCATGGGATTTAGGCTTGGGCATAGGCGTTGTAATCGGCGGATCCGTAGCCGAGCATCTATCCTACCACACCGCTTATCTGCTTGCCGTGGCAGTGTGCATGATTGGTGCAACTGTATTCTTCACCCACACCGCCAAGCACTTCAACACCCACAAATTAAGATAACCTAAAATCCCACAACCGACATATATACAACAAACCCGGGTCGCGTAGCGCCCGGGTTCTATGTTTTTTTTGCAAAGTGAAGTGCTTAATTGAAGAATTTGACTCCAATAAAGAAAGTGCGGGGCGAGGTGGGTCCATAGAAATAGCCCGAGTCGCGATAAGCACCTTTGTCGAGGTCTTTTTGGAATTGGTTGAGAATGTTTTGCAAGCCGGCATTGACTTGAAGTTTCAAGTGGTCGTCAAGCACAATGGTGTAACCAAATTTTGCGTTGAGGTCAAAGAATGCCGGGGTGCGTTCAAGCACATCTTGCGCGATATATGTATAGGGATAATCGGCAGGTATTTCCGACATATCAGGAGCGAAATGAGGCACATACATTTTGCCTGTATATACGCCCGACAACGACCAATCAAAGTTGCGGAATGGCGAGCCGCTCAATGTGAAATAGCCATAATAGTCGGGAGTGCGCCACATGTTTTTTGTGGGGGCAACATCGGCATCTTCGCTCCAATATTCATATTCTTTGTAGCGGCTACGTTGAGCAGTAAAGCCCAATTGCAATGAGATGTCGGTACCGTGTGCAATTTTGAAATCAAGATTTGCGCCATACACGTGCGCACCGCTACCATTGCGTCGCTCTTGCAAGTTGTTGCCATGCTCGTCACGGCCCAAAGATTCAAGCACAAACACATCGCGCAAATCGGTATAAAAGCCTTCAAGCAACAAGTTGGCTTGCCAATGGCCTGCCGTAAAGACCCAATCGACCGAGCCGCTGAAACTGTTTGAGCGTTCAGGCTTTAGGTCATCGGCAAGCGAGATGAGCGTGCCTTCGCCACCAACAGCCGTAATGTGCAAGTCTTCATCATAGGCTTGCGGAGCACGGAATCCGGTTGACCATGTAGCGCGTGCCTGAAGTTTGTCATTGGGTTTATACATCAAATTGATGCGTGGGCTGACAATAGGATTTTTGATAAGATTGTGATTGTCGAGGCGAACACCTGCCAACAACGTAAAGTATTTCATTTTCCACTCGTTTTGCAAAAATGTGCCGAAGATGTTTACCTTTTGGCGCATGTCGCGGTTATAACCCACCATCACATCGTGCATCGAGTTGCTTTGATATTCCACACCGGCTGTGAATGTCGCGGGCGAGAACAACACTTTATCGTAGTTGCCCACATACATGCCACCCACTACCCATGTGATATCATTAGTGGTGCCATAGGCCATTGTGTCTTGAAGTGCGCCATAATAACTGTTGCGATCGATGTTTTGCACCGAGGCATAGACCGACATTTTGTGCTTGTAGGTGTCAAAAAACTGGTCGTAACTAACGCCACCGCTGTTGATGACATGCTTTGTTTGCTCGGTGATATCGGTTTGAAACGGTTCGAGATCAAACTTGTTACCACCACGGCGAAACTCGTTGGTTGTGTGATATTCCAGATTGAGTTTGCCATAGTGCGAAGGCTTATAATAGGCATTGAGGCCAAATGTGTTGGCATTGAGTATGCCCACTTCCGAGAAGCCGTCGCCGTCGCGGTCATAGGGGCTACGATTGCGATAGGTTTCATATAAAGCGATACCATAAGAACCCTCTGACGACACCAATGAGGCATTAGCGTTCATCACCTCTTCCCACGCCGAGCCATCCATGTTTGAAATAGTAGTCGCTGCGCTAAACGAGTTCTGCACTGGTTCTTTTGTAATAATATTGATTGTTCCGCCCACAGCATTTGCACCAAAAAGAGCCGAGCCGCCACCACGAACAACCTCAATGCGGTCAATCATGTTTACCGGAATCTGTTCAAGGCCATATACGCCCGACAATGCGCTCACCACGGGACGGCTATTGATAAGCACTTGTGAATAAGGGCCTTCAAGGCCGTTAATACGCACCTGGGGGAACGCACAGTTTTGACAGTTGTTTTCAACGCGAAGCCCCGACTGATAGTTGAGTGTCTTAGCGAGGTCGGTCGAGTTGGTGCGTTCAAACAATTTTTGGTTCAACACATTTACAACCACCGGAGCTTCACAACGCTTCACAGCATTGCGGCTTGCCGACACCACAACCTCCTCGGTCATAATTCCTTGTACCGTCATGTACACATGCATTTCGACCGGTTTGTCTTTTCTTACAGTCACTTTTTGCTCTTTTGACTCGTAGCCGATAAGTTGCACCTTTAGCGTATATTGACCTTCAGGCATATTCGTAAACTGAAACATACCATATTCATCGGCATTGACACCCTGACCGGTTTCGGCAATAAGCACCGATGCAAACGGCACATCATCTTCGGTTTGGTCCTCTACAATGTGGCCATAAATGGCATTGGCCTGACGATATTTATGTTTGGGATTAAAACAACTGTTGTCTTTACAGTTGTGATCATGGTCGTCATGACCATGATGGTTGTGTGACTGTGCACACAATATTAGATGGCCTGCGACAACGGCCGCAAGCACAGAAAAAAATCTTTTCATTTGGTTTTGTTTGAATGTTGCTAATGTGGGACCGTACTATTGTCCCTTAATGTCAGTTAGAGCAGAGAGGCAGATATCAGCAACATACTGGCGGAGCTCGAAATCCGTGACCGTCAAGCTCGACAAGGAGCGAAAACACAGCATCGGCAACATGACCGATTTTGTCCACACATTGATATACCACAATCTCGGTATCGACATTCTTGGTTTCTTCGCCAATAAATGTTGACACATGGCCTATGGCAAAAATCTGGGCATCACTGTGGCTGTGGGCTTGACTATTGTAGGGGTGAGAGTGAGTGATTACACGGCCGTCAATAACGTGGGCGTGAGTAAAAAGGGTTGTTCCTGCCTGATAAGACAAGAACAGCATCAGCATAAAAGCCGACATTATCACGCTAAAATTTGACCGTGTTTTCACTTATTTTTGAATTTCGGACTGCAAAGTTAACTTTTTTCACCCATTTTCACAAAGAAATTGCGCCATATTTTGGCAAAATTTAGCCGCGAACTCTTGACAAAGGAGCTTTGATTTACTATCTTTGCAGTTTATTAGGGCTATTGTGTCCCTATGAGCAAATTATGGATAAACGACGACATAACGGCATATCAACTTTCAGCGCGCAAATCACCTCGACCATCAGTGTCGCATTGGTGTTAATGTTGCTTGGCATAATCGCGTTGCTCGGCATCGCCGCCAAGGCAACGACCGACAACATTCGCCAGAACATGGGCTTTGACATCATTCTCACTGAGAATGCTACAGACGCCGACGCCAACCGCATCAAACAGGTCTTGTTGCACGCCGGCTATGTTTCAAGCACCAAGTTCATCTCGGCACAAGACGCCTTAAACAAGTGGCAAGAAGATACCGGCGAAGACCTCATCGCCCTGTTGGGAGTCAATCCGTTCAGCCCCGAGTTTGAAGTTCGCGTCAAAGCGCAATATGCCGACATCGACAGCATCAGTAACATCATCTCACAATTTGAACGCATGCCGTCAGTTGCCGAGATCAACGTCCACACACAGATAGTCGAGTCAATCAACAACAACATTCGCAACATAGCCGTGATATTGCTCATCATTTCAGCCGCATTGTTGCTCATCTCGTTTGTACTGATAAACAACACCGTGCGACTCACCATTTATTCCCGCCGTTTCATCATTCACACCATGAAACTTGTGGGCGCAACCGCTGCTTTTATTCGCCGTCCGTTCATCATCAACAACATTGTCCATGGCATCATTGCCGCGGTAGTTGCAATACTCTTGCTATCAGGGCTATTCTTCTACATCAAATCACTTGACCCCGCAGTCATCGACATAATTACATACGACTCGTTGATATATGTTTTTGTCGCATTAATTGTTGCCGGCATCGCTATCTGCGCCATCGCGGCACTATTAGCCACCAACAAATACTTGCGACTCGATTATGACGACATGTTCAAATAAGCAAACAAACTTTCCACAATAACAATGAAACAATTAGACGAAAACAACAAACCCTCTCTCCCGTTGACAAAAGCCAACTTTATATTTATGGCTATTGCCGGACTATTAATCATCATCGGCTTTTTGCTCATGGTGGGCGACAGTTCTACAACCGAAGCGTTTAACCCCGACATTTTCAGCACACGCCGCATCGTTGTCGGCCCTACAATCGCATTTATCGGCTTTGTGGCCATGGGAGTTGCAATTATATATCGTCCACGCAAGAAAAACGACTAACGGACTATGGATATTTTTCAGTCAATCATCATTGCCATAGTCGAAGGACTCACCGAATTTTTGCCCGTGTCTTCGACCGGACACATGATTATCGCCCAAAACCTCTTGGGAGTTGAAAGCACCGACTACGTCAAGGCATTCACCTTCATCATTCAGTTTGGCGCAATTTTGTCGGTTGTGTGGTTATATTGGAAACGCTTTTTCCGCCTCAACCATAATCCCGCACCCGAAGGGGCATCTACCCTCCGTCGCTTGTTGCACCGCTATGACTTTTACTGGAAATTGTTTATCGCTTTCATTCCCGCCGCCGTCTTGGGCTTGGTATTCAACGACTTTATCGACGAAATGCTTGAAAAAGTGTGGGTGGTGGCTCTCATGCTCGTTGTGGGAGGTGTGTTCATGCTCTTCTGCGACAAGATTTTCAACAAAGGTAGCGACGACACCCCATTGACCGAAAAGCGTGCATTTATGGTCGGTTTGTTCCAATGCATTTCAATGATACCCGGTGTGTCACGCTCAATGGCAACTATCGTGGGAGGTATGGCACAAAAAATGACACGCAAGGCCGCTGCCGAGTTTTCATTCTTCCTCGCAGTGCCTACCATGCTCGGCGCCACCGTTTACAAAGCCTACAAACTCATTAAAGTGGGCGGCGTTGAACTCATCACCGACAACATGGCAACCCTTATCGTGGGCAATATTGTGGCATTTATCGTAGCATTGCTTGCCATCAAATTTTTCATCAACTTTGTGTCTAAACACGGCTTTATGGCTTTTGGTTGGTATCGCATCGTCGTTGGCGGCGCTATCCTCATCATGCTTGCTTGCGGTGTTGACCTTCAAATCATGTAACGACTATGTTCGACCCCTTAAAAGGAGAAATTATATATATCGACAAGCCCTTGCATTGGACCTCGTTTGATGCAGTTAAGCGCATTCGCGGCACTTTGACACGCCGACTCAAAGTCAAAAAACTCAAAGTGGGCCATGCCGGAACTCTTGACCCGTTGGCTACCGGTGTGATGATTATCTGCACTGGCAAGGCAACCAAACGCATTGACGAATTGCAAGCCGGCGTAAAAGAGTACATCGCCACTATCGCTCTCGGTGCGACAACACCATCGTTTGACCTCGAGACCGAAATCGATGCCACCTACCCCACCGACCACATCACAAAAGAACTGGTTGAAGAAACGCTCACTCGCTTTACAGGCGAAATTGAGCAAGTGCCACCGGCATTCTCAGCGTGCAAGGTTGACGGCAAACGCGCCTACAAAATGGCTCGCAAAGGTCAAGAAGTGGAGCTCAAAGCCAAATTGCTCGTCATTGACGAAATCGAGTTGCTCGAATACTCACCCACAAGCATCGTAGTGAGAGTGGTGTGCAGCAAAGGTACATATATCCGTGCTCTCGCACGCGACATCGGCCAAGCACTCAACTCGGGCGGTCACCTCACAGCATTGCGCCGCACCCGCGTGGGCAACATCTCTATAGACCAATGCATGGCCGTGGAACAAGCCATTAATATGCTCCAAAATGCCGAGGTTGTAATGCCTCAAAACGACAACGAATAATTAATTAACACATATATCAATATGAAATTATCAGAATTCAAATTTGATTTACCCGAAGAACTCATCGCACAAGAACCCGCTCGTCAACGCGATGAATCGCGCCTCATGGTACTCAACAAGAAAACCGGAGAAATCGAACACCGCATCTTCAAAGAAGTAATCAATTATTTTGACGAAGGCGATATGTTCATCTTCAACGACACCCAAGTATTCCCCGCCAAACTCGACGGCAACAAAGAAAAAACAGGAGCACGCATCGAGGTTTTCTTGTTGCGCGAATTGAACTCTGAACACAAACTTTGGGACGTGCTTGTTGAGCCCGCACGCAAAATTCGCATCGGCAACAAATTGTATTTTGGCGAAGACGAATCAATGGTTGCCGAGGTTATCGACAACACCACTTCACGCGGCCGCACATTGCGTTTCCTCTATGACGGCAGCCACGAAGAATTCAAAGAAGCCCTTTTCAAACTCGGCATGACACCTCTGCCCGACTACATCACACGCCCCGCTACCGAAGAAGATGCAGAACGTTATCAATGCATCTTTGCCAAAAATGAGGGTGCAGTTGTTGCTCCCGCAGCAGGTATGCACTTCAGCCGCGAATTGCTCAAACGCATGGAAATCAAAGGCATAAACCAAGAATTCCTCACTCTCCACTCAGGATTGGGCAACTTCCGCGAAATTGATGTTGAAGACCTCACAAAACACCGCATGGACTCGGAACAAATGGAAGTTTCTCCCGAACTCGTTGAACATGTAAACAAAGCCAAAGACGAAGAACGCCAAGTGTGTGCTGTCGGCACATCTGTTCTCCGCGGCATGGCAAGTGCAGTGAGCATGGGTGGTCACCTCAAGACATATACCGGCTGGACCAACAAGTTCATCTTCCCCCCCTATGAATTTACCGTTGCTACTGCGCTCATCACCAACTTCCACCTTCCCTATTCAACAATGTTGATGATGGCAACAGCATTTGGCGGCTATGAAAATGTTATGAAAGCCTATGAAGTTGCCGTGAAAGAAGGCTACCGCTTTGGCGCATACGGCGACGCTATGCTCATCATCTAACCGATTGTATTCGACATGATTATAAACGAACGACAAAGCCGTCATGAGCAAGTGCTTGTGGCGGCTCGTCAGATAATGACGGCTGCACGCACTGCCCCCAAGGCTAAAGGCGTTGACATCATCGAAATCGCACTCATTGAGGGCGATGACCTCAAAACATTGTCCGACAAAATGATAGCAATGGTTGAGCAACACGGCATGAAATTCTTTTTGCGCGATGCCGACAATGTTCTCAACGCCGAGTGCGTAATTGTTATCGGAACAAAGACCATGCCCCACGGGCTCAACTGCGGGCACTGCGGATTTGCCGCATGCGCCGAAAAGCCCGACGCAGTTCCTTGTGCCATCAACAGCACCGACGTGGGCATCGCCCTTGGCTCGGCAACAGCCATGGCTGCCGACTTGCGCCTTGACACTCGCATCATGTTCTCCGCAGGACTTGCAGCGCAGCAACTCGACATATTGCCCGAATGCAAACAGGTGTATGCGATAGCCATTGCGGCATCGTCAAAAAATCCGTTCTTTGACCGCAAGCCTAAAGAAAATCCCGAATCACAAGAAAAATAAAGGGGAAACAACTACTCAAACGCTCTTTTCAATCACGAAAAGGGCGTTTTTGTATCAGTCGCGAAATGTAACGCCATCAATATCGGCCAATCGGTTGGCAAGGCCCTCACAATGGTCGGCGCGAATGCTCAAAATCATAGCGCAAGAATTGTCAAAAGTCTGCTCCACAATCTTGACGCCGGTATCTTTCACCACTCGCATCACATCGTTCATCGACAAATAAGGGAAAGTGAACGACACCTCGGCCATTTCGTGACACTCGATAATCGTTCCGGCCTGAATGGCCTCACGAGCAGCCTCACGATAGGCGACAATCAGTCCCGATGTGCCCAGTTTTATTCCGCCAAAATATCTCACCACTATAATCACTACATTGGTGAGGTTAAACGAGTTGATTTGCCCCAAGATGGGCTTACCGGCAGTTCCGCTCGGCTCACCGTTGTCATTACTGAGAAACTCGGTGCGTGCTGCGCCAATCATATAAGCCCAACAAACATGACGGGCGTCAAAATACTCCTTCTGATAACGAGCCACCACAGCCTTGGCCTCAACAGCCGAGGTCACAGGCACGGCAAAGGAGATGAACTTGCTCATCTTCTCCTTATACAAACCCTCACTGGGCGATTCCAATGTGTAGAAAGTATCTGACATTATTTTGACCAATTACACCACAAAATTAGACAAATAATGTGTCACTCGCAAATATACCCACACATTCCTCTCAAAAACGACAAAGACACAAGCCTAAAAGTCCCGTCTCATAATTGCTCCCCTATCATAGCAGGGGAGTTGGCACGAAGTGCCTGAGGCGTTAGGTTAAACAAATGAGTCTGATTTTCACCCCTCCGGCGCAAAGCGCCCCACCTCCCCTATTTTTTTGCTATGCTAAAAGCAGAGGAGGACTTGCAAACGCTCTCATTCCGTTTCACTTGT
>JAFPCM010000093.1 GCA_017390185.1 Muribaculaceae bacterium | reverse complement strand
CCGACATATCTGCCAAGTGTAATAATAACACTGTTGTTGTTTTATCTCACCCTTGTGCCCGATCCGCTGCCTCGAATCGAACAACCGTTTTTGCATGTCGACAAATTGGCGCATGTGGCAATGATGCTCGTGGTGTCTCTCATCTATACATTTGATTATACACGACGAGAGCGACAACACATGCTGTCGCTCCCGGTATCGTTGTGGGTATTGTTTATAACAGTGGCGTTAGGCGGATTTATTGAATTAGCTCAAGGAACTGATTTGGTTAATCGCGGTTGCGATGTTTGGGATTTCGTGGCTGATTCGGTTGGCTCGGTTATTGCCTTTGCCATTGCACGCCCGTTAATGCGAATTATTTTTTCTTAGCCTCGTTTTCTTTTTCGCTCAACAACTCGTTGATTTTGGCTTTGAGGTCATCGCCATACACATTACGTGCGACAATTGTGCCTTCGGGGTCGATTACGAGGATGCATGGAATGCCGAGAATACCATAAAGATTAGTGGGGATTTCTTGGCCGTTAATGATGCAATTCCAGGGAAGATTGTGTTGTTTGATGGCTTCGAGAGTGTCTTCGGGTTTATCCCAAACGGCTACGCCCAAGATGTCAAGACCTTTGCCGTTCCATTTTTTGTAGATATCTTTCAATGTGGCTGTTTCGCGAATGCAAGGACCACACCAACTAGCCCAGAAATCAACAATAGTGTAGTTGCCTTTTGCTACATAGTCGCTCAATTTGTAGGTGGTATTTTCGTATGTGATTTCAAAGTCGGTGAATTTTTTACCTACTGATGTATTGGCTTGTGCAGTAAATGCATCAACAATTTTAGCCACTCGTTTGTACTCCTTCATAGTGGGGTTTGCTGCGAGTGCTGAGTCGAGTTGGGCTGCGTCAAATTCGTATGCCTTGTTGATGAAAAGCAAGTAACCGATAGCATTACTTGCATTTTCGTTATATGTGTTTTCAGCAAGTGCATCATATTGGGTTTCGATAAGAGCCTTTTGGTCTAGAGCTGCTTTGGTTGTATCATCTTTGAGAGCATAGAATGCTTTTCTTAAAGAATCAGATTGTGCAATATATGCCTCATAAACTTCGTTGAGTTTTGTGCCGGCAGCAGTTCCGTCTTCGGCAATAGTAACATTGCCAGGCTCAAGGAAAAATTGTGCAAGGCGCTTGTTGCCGACTTGTAATCTCACGGCACGACCTTGAGCAATTTCGCCAGCAAATGCGGCTTTGCCGTTAACAACGACTGCGCTGTCAAGTTTGTCGCCGTTGTCATAGTCAACGATTGAAGCTGTAAGACCTTCGAAGTCGCCATTGACAGTTGCATCAACGGTGTATTGGATTGATGGGGTAGTGGTGCATGCAGCCATAGATAAGGCAGTCAATGCTGATAATGCAATTTTTTTCATTGATATGTATTATTTTATTGTTTCTTACTGCAAAAATACATACAAAATTTGGCATATATAATAAATTAAATACATAATCTTTTCTTTACATGAACAAAAAGCACTATTTTTGCTTTTGAATACGAATCATATTATTTAACGATATGGAAAGAAGTTTGATAAAATTATTTGAGGAATCAATAAAGAAGAATTGGGATAGAATGGCATTGACCGATTTTAATGGTCAATCGTTCCAGTATCGTGATGTGGCACGTAAGATTGCAAAGTTGCATGTGCTGTATCAACACACCGGTATCAAGCCCGGCGACAAAATCGCATTGTGTGGACGCAATTCATCACAATGGTCTATCGCATTTCTTTCGATTGTAACCTATGGTGCAGTCGCAGTACCTATTCTTCACGAATTTAAGGCCGACAACATCCACCACCTCGTTAACCACAGCGAGGCACGCATAATGTATGTAGATCAATCAATTTGGGAAAATCTTGATCCCGCAAAGATGCCGCATCTTGATGGTGCGTTGCAAATAAGTGATTACACATCATTGCTTGCTCGCAACGAAATGTTTGCCGACGCTCGCGCTCACCTAAATGAGTATTACGGCCGCAAATATCCCGACCGCTTTGTTGCTGAAGATGTGAAATACCATGAAGATTCGTTTGACGAATTGGCGTTGATTAACTATACATCTGGCTCTACTGGTAACTCAAAAGGCGTAATGCTCACTTACGGTAACCTATGGTCAAATGTGCGCTTTGCCTTGGATAACCTGCCTTATCTCCTTCCAGGCGACGGAATGGTGTGTATGTTGCCTTTGGCCCACATGTATGGTCTTGCTATAGAGTTGCTTTTCCCGTTTAGCAAGGGTTGTCACATTAACTTCTTGACACGTGTGCCTTCACCCCGTGTGATAATGGAAGCATTTGCAACTGTCAAACCCAAACTCATCATCTCTGTGCCTTTGATTCTTGAAAAAATCATTAAGACCAAGGTGTTCCCCTTGCTTGAAAAACCTTTGATGAAGCTATTGATGTATGTCCCCTTTGTTGACGACCATTTGTTGGGCAAAATCAAGGACAAGCTTCAAGAAACATTTGGTGGCAATCTCCGTCAGATTGTCATTGGCGGTGCTGCCCTCAATAAAGAGGTTGAAGCGTTCTTGCGTCGCATAGGTTTCCCCTATACCGTTGGCTATGGAATGACTGAATGTGCTCCGCTTATTGCATACGCTCCTTGGGACGAAGCTCGCGAAACATCTTGCGGCCGCGTGGTTGATCGCATGGAAGTTTACATTGAGTCGCCCGACCCTATCAATGTTCCCGGAGTGTTGTGGGTGCGTGGTGATAATGTAATGCAAGGCTATTATAAAAATCCCACTGAAACCGAAAAGACTTTCCGCGACGGTTGGATGTCAACAGGCGATATTTGTCAACTTGATGAAGACGGATTTGTGTATATCCGTGGTCGTGACAAGAATATGATTCTCGGTCCTTCTGGCCAAAATATTTATCCCGAAGAAATCGAGCAAAAGCTCAACAATATGCCTTATGTGTGTGAGTCAATCGTGGTTGATATCGACGAAAAACTTGTGGCACTTGTTTATCCCGACATCGAAAATGCTACGTCACAGGGCTTCTCAATGGCAGACCTTGAAAGAATGATGGAAGAAAACATTACAATTCTTAATAAGGAATTGCCTGCATACTCTCAAATCAAACGCGTGAAAGTTTATCACGAAGAATTTGAAAAGACACCCAAACGCTCTATCAAACGCTATCTCTATCAACACGGTTAATAGTTGAGCATATCGCATAAACACGGGGCTGCACCACATCGGTGCAGCCCCGTTGCTTTAATGTTGCCTTCATCAGTTCACATCAATGTATAATTTGGAAGATAACATAAAAAAGGCCCACTATTTTAGTGAGCCTTTTGATGTATTAGTTGGAGTCGATTATACGATACCTTGTGCCATCATGGCTTTTGCAACTTTCATGAAGCCTGCGACATTTGCGCCTTTGACATAGTTGATAAAGCCGTCTTCTTCCTTGCCATAGATTTCACATTGCTTGTGAATTTCGGCCATGATTTCTTGAAGCTTGGCATCAACTTCAGCTGCACTCCATGAGAGTTTTTGTGAGTTTTGTGCCATTTCAAGGCCTGAAACCGATACACCACCTGCATTAGCTGCCTTACCGGGAGCATAAAGAATTTTTGCAGCGAGGAATTCCTTGATGGCTTCGGGTGTTGAGGGCATGTTTGCACCTTCTGATACGGCAAAACAGCCGTTTGCAAGAAGTGCACGAGCGTCGTCGCCATCAAGTTCGTTTTGAGTGGCCGAGGGCATCGCGATGTCACATTGAACATGTGTCCAGGGACGTTCGCCGTCAAAGTATTGACAATCATATTCTTCGGCAAACTCACGAATGCGGCCGCGGTAAATGTTTTTGAGGGTGAAGATATATTCGAGTTGTTCTTCGGTCAAACCTTCGGGAACATAGATTGAACCGTTGGAGTCACTCATTGACACTACTTTAGCGCCGAGGCTGAGGAGTTTTTTAGCAGTGTATGTTGCAACGTTGCCCGATCCTGATATAGCCACTTTCTTGCCTTTGATGTCGATACCTTTTGTTGCAAGCATGTTGAGCAAGAAGTAAACATTGCCGTAACCGGTTGCTTCGGGGCGAACGAGTGAACCGCCAAATTCGCGACCTTTGCCGGTGAATGTGCCTGTAAACTCGTGAGTCATCTTTTTGTACATGCCATACATGTAGCCGACTTCGCGACCGCCAACGCCGATATCGCCTGCGGGAACGTCAGTGTCGGGGCCAATGTGGCGCCACAATTCGGTCATGAATGCTTGACAGAATCTCATTACTTCCATATCGCTCTTGCCGCGAGGTGAGAAGTCAGAACCGCCTTTACCGCCGCCCATTGCGAGTGTGGTGAGTGAGTTTTTGAAAGTCTGCTCAAACGCGAGGAATTTCAAGATTGATTGGTTCACTGATGAGTGGAAGCGGATACCGCCTTTGTATGGGCCGATAGCATTGTTGTGCTGAATGCGGTAGCCCATGTTGTTTTGAACATTACCTTTGTCGTCAACCCATGACACGCGGAATGAATAGATGCGGTCGGGAATGCAAAGGCGTTCGATGAGGTTATATCTTTCAAATTCGGGATGTTCGTTGTAAACGTCTTCAATAGTTGTTAAAACTTCCTCTACGGCCTGAAGATATTCGGGCTCATTGGGAAATCTGCGTTTCAAATTGTCAAGAACTTCAGTTGCTTTCATAAGACAAATTCTATTTATTATATGTGTAAATTGTTTGTTTTGTCAGTTTTCAATGATTACGTTGCAAAGTTATAATTAATTCCAATATCTACCTAACATTTTTCAAGTTTTTTGATGAAAAAATAATCTTTTTCTCTAAAAAGGTTGTTTTTAATTGATAATTGTCGGTTTTTATTGGTTTATCTTGCAAAATGTAATTAGGAGGTGGCGGTTGTTTTAAAGAAAAACGGTCGTCATGTAATTATGACGACCGTTTCTATTTGAAGGATTGTTTTTGAAGCGGAATTTGTGTCGGTTGATTGTTTAGCGCAAGCGCAAAACTTGTCCGATTTGGAGTTTGGTTGTGGTTTTGATGCCGTTAAGACGACAAATCTGTTTCACGCTGACACCATTGCGTGTTGCGATTTTGCTAAGGTTGTCGCCTTTGCGAACGCGATAGGTTGATGAACCGTTTTTGCGTTCGGTGCGTTGTGCTTGTGCAAATTTTTCTTTGTTTTCCTCGCGATACTTCATCATATATCGACGATTGGCGGCATCTGAATAATCGCGGGCCTGTTTGTATGTATTGGGGTCAAATGTATAAATGTCGGTGTGGGTTGTCTGATTAGGGAAGTCAAAGATGGCCGCAGGGTTGATGGCAACACCCATGTAGCGTGTTTCAAAGTGGAGGTGTGAGCCGAAACTGCGACCTGTGTTGCCTGCCAATGCGATGGGGTCACCGGCTTTGACAACCTGATTCTCTTTTACCAGGAATTTTGACAAGTGGCCATATACGGTTTCCAGACCGTTTTCGTGGCGAATGATTACATAGTAGCCATATCCGCGACGCTCATAGTTTGTGAGGCGAATTTTGCCTGTAAATGCCGCACGAACAGTGTCGCCTGTGATGGCTTTGATGTCGATGCCTTTGTGCATGCGACGGAAACGACGGCGATAGCCATAGTTTGACGTAACATATCCGGGGTGGGGCATTGAGAATTCCGATACATTGATATCGGTGCGACCAGGCATTACATCGCCAAAGGGATTAACGCGACCGCTGTCCCAACCTTCTGTATAGATGTCAATTTCCGGCTCGATGTCTTCTTCGAGCAAGTTTTCGAGAAATTGTTCGGTGTCTTCAACTTTGATTTGCTTGCCGATGTTGATTTGGCCTGCAATCAAATCGCGGTGTTGTGCCGTGTGGGTTTCGGGCAGTTTATAGTCTTGTGCCGATGCGATTCCCCACGAAGTGAGGAACAAGGCTGCTGCGACGGTTATTTTCTTGTATAATTGCATAAGGTTAAAGTTCTTTTGAGTGGGTTTTTACATTTCGTCGGGAGCGTAGATGAATTTGATGTCGGCGGGACGGTAGAAGAAGATTTCTTCGGGCTTGAAGAATCGGTTGATTTCCACCTCTGCACTTTCGACGCTGTCAGATGCATGCACAATGTTTTCTTGAGAACTGAGGCTGAAATCGCCACGGATGGTTCCGGGTGCGGCTTTTCGGCCGTTGGTTGCTCCTGTCATGGTGCGCACAACTTCAACCGCATCTTTGCCTTTGAGACACATTACAATGACGGGGGTTGCCATCATTGAGTCGAGAATCCAAGGGAAGAATGGGCGGTCAACAAGGTGTGCATAATGCTCGCGCAAGATGTCCTCGCCAAGAGTCATCATTTTCATGCCGGCAATGAGCAAGCCCTTGCGTTGGAAACGAGTGATTATTTCGCCCACAAGACCGCGTTCAATGGCTGATGGTTTGATGATGACTAATGTTTGCTCCATAACTTGATTAGGTTTGTTTAGTAATTGTGTTGTTAACCAAAAGTCAAAGGTACGATTTTTTTTGCAATTGACGAAATATCAATAAGATAAATAATATTAATTTAAGTTTTTGTGGATTTTTTGACTTAATGTAAAGTGCTGATATTCAGTGGTGTGTCTTTGAAATATGTTTTACAACATGTTTTGTGTATTTAGCTGATTTGACTCCAGTCTATCTTCTTGTCAAACAGGGTCGAGAGCTGTTGACGCATGACCACATTTTCTGCTCGGGATAGTTCGGGGTCGGCATCCAAAATGTCGTCGGCGCAGTTGCGGGCAAGTTGAATTATTTGTCCGTCGGTTGCGAGGTTTGCGATGTGCAAATCCATGGCTATTCCGCTCTGCATTGTGCCTTCAAGGTCGCCAGGTCCTCTCATTTTCAAGTCTTCTTCGGCTATGATGAATCCGTCGGTGGTTGATGTCATGATTTCGAGGCGATGGCGTGTTTCTGATGCGATTTGGTGTTTTGTCATCAATATGCAATAGCTCTGTCCGCCGCCACGCCCCACTCGGCCACGAAGCTGGTGGAGTTGTGATAGTCCGAAACGTTCGGCATTTTCGATGAGCATTGTTGTTGCGTTAGGCACATTCACACCGACCTCAATAACTGTTGTCGCGACAAGAATGTGTGCTTCGTGCGATGCGAAAATCGACATTTGGTAGTCTTTTTCCGATGGTTTCATCTTGCCGTGCACATAGGCCACTTTGTACATGGGGAATGTTTCGCGGATAAGTTCATAGCCTTCTTCAAGGCATCGCAAGTCAAGCTTTTCGTTTTCTTGAATGAGCGGATAAACGATGTAAACCTGGCGGCCTTGTTTCAGTTCTCGGCCGATGTGCTTATATACATCAAGTCGTTGGCTGTCATATCTTAACCATGTTTCAATTGGTTTGCGGCCTGGGGGTAGCTCGTCTATTACCGATACGCTCAAATCGCCATATAAAGTCATGGCCAGAGTGCGTGGAATGGGCGTTGCCGTCATTACAAGCACATGAGGGGCGATAGTGTTCTTTTTCCAAAGTCGTGCGCGTTGTGCGACGCCAAAGCGGTGTTGCTCGTCGATAACGACAAATCCGAGGTTGCTAAATTGCACATTGTCCTCGATTACGGCATGTGTGCCAATGAGGATATGCAGCGATCCGTCTTTGAGTTGCGAGTGTATTTCGTCACGCTCTTTTTTGCGTGTCGAGCCGGTGAGCAATTTTACGTTGATGCCGATCGGAGCCACGAGTTTTGAAATAGTCTCGTAGTGCTGTGTTGCGAGGATTTCGGTGGGAGCCATGAGGCATGCTTGCGTATCATTGTCGAGGGCTATAAGCATGCACAATAGAGCGACAAGCGTTTTGCCGCTGCCGACATCGCCTTGCAACAGGCGGTTCATTTGTTTGCCCGAGCCCATGTCGGCTCTGATTTCTTTGATGACGCGTTTTTGCGCTCCAGTGAGTTGGAATGGCAAACACTGTGAGTAGAAGGTGTTGAAATAGTGACCGATGCGCGAAAAGCGAAAACCTGCGGTTGCTGATGCGCGACGGCGCGAATAGCGCAAGATGTTGAGTTGTATGTAGAATAGTTCCTCAAACTTGAGCCTGAATTTGGCACGTTGCAATTGCTCGTTGCTCTTGGGGTTGTGTATGTTGACCAATGCTTCGCGAAGTGGCATCAGGTTTAGCCTTGTGATGAGCGATTGCGGTAGTGTTTCGGATATGTTAGGGGCTGCCGAGAGTATGCCTTGAATGTATGTAAACAAAGTGCGTGAAGTGATGCCTTTGTTGCGAAGGGTTTCGGTGAGAGGGTATACGCCGCGAAGGCCTTGCATGGAAGCGGCCGATGTTGTGGTGTCAATTTCGGGGTGAACCATGTTCCATCGTCCGTTGAAAATGGTGGGCTTGCCAAATAACACATACTCGTTGCCGATGTTGTAGGCTTCACGAATTTGCTTGATGCGTTTAAACCAGACGACTTCTATTGTGCCGGTGCCGTCGCTAAATAAAGCTACCAATCGCGATTTTGCGCCTTCGCCTTGGGTGTTGAAAGTGACAAAACGGCCTTTGAGCTGAATGGAAGGCATGTCGCCGTTGAGCGAATTGATTGTATAGACCGATGAGCGGTCCACATAGTTAGTGGGAAAGTGGTAGAGCATGTCATAGTATGACTTGATCTCGAGTTGCTTGTTGAGCAATTCGGCTCGTTTGGGACCCACTCCTTTGAGATATTTTATGTCGGTGTTGCGTAGTCGGTTCACTGTTGATTAAGATAGATTTTTGCGATTTCTATGTCGTTTGGGTGTGTTATTTTTATATTTGATGGCGAGCCTTCGACGAGGACTATGTCGTCAAAATGTGCTGCTGCCATTACCGATGCATCGTCGGTAAAATCGCTTTGATATGGCAACGAATAGGCTTCGAGCAATTGCGGGCCATTGAATGCTTGTGGCGTTTGAACGGCACGGAACATCGCGCGGTCAACAGGGCTTGAATTGCCGTCGTTGTCAATCATGCGCAGGGAGTCTGTTACTGCAATTGCGGGAATTGCTCCGGAGTGTTGACGTGCAGCGTCAATGATGCGGGTTGCCATCTTGGAATCAACGATGGGTCGCGCACCGTCATGTACGGTGATGATGGTGCTGGGGGTGACATCGTCGGCAATTGAGCCAAGTGCGTTTTTGACTGATTTCCAACGGCTGTCGCCACCGACAACGATGGCTGGAGAGGCGAAGTTGTAGTTTAGGCATAGCTCGTCCCAATAGTCAACGAAATCGCTACTCAATACCACTATGATGCGAGAATGGGGCATAGCCTGTCTCATGTGCTCGATGGTGTGCATGAGTACTGGGCGGCCATTAAGCAAGCAGAATTGTTTTGGCAGCGTCGCTCCAAAACGGCTTCCGCTGCCTGCTGCTACGATTATGTTGATGATTGGTTGTTCCATTATTGCAAAGTTACAAAAATAACCGATATTATTCAAGATTTGGCATCAATATATGCCACTCTAATCGGTTAAAAGTCCAAGCGCACGGCTACGGCCCACCAGATCGCCGATGAGCGAGTGGGGTGATGATGGGTTTACTTGCTCGTTGATGACGGTTATTGTAGGTGTTTCGATGATTGTATATTGGCGCATAATCGTGAGCGCTTCGTATGCACTGTTAAGATATGGCGAGTCGCTATGTGCTTTGCCCACAGTGTTGTAGTAGTGATAAAGCATTGATGCCAAGTAGCGCGAAATGTGTGTGATGTGAATGCGTGCATCGTCGCTTTCGGGTGCCGATGCCGATAGCGTGTTGAGCAGTGAAAAAACGGCTGTGGTGTATATCGACAGCAGTGATTGGTCGATGTTGTCACTGTGGTTGGGGTCAATTGAAATCTGTAAGATGGCTCCTATTGCGGTGGCGTAGGCGTCGTGAAAATTTCCCATAGCCGCGAGCGAACCGCAATGGCACGAGGCTGCGATGGCCATCACATTGACTTGTCGTAATGAGTCAAGATGGTTGTTGATGTGCAGGGCCCATTGCTCATAGGCGCATGCAAGAGCTTCGCCCGATAGTAGCACGGCGTCTTCTATTTCGTTGCGTTGTAACAACTCGTTTGCCTCTGCAACTTTTGACAAAATATTCTCTAACTTGGCATTCATGGTGCAAATTTAGTGAGAAATCGGGATATGATGTGGCTGAAATGTATGAGAAATTTAAATGAAAGAGATTAAGGCTGAGTCCAAAGGTGTTTGCATGGCTTGTCGGTCGGCTGTTATGTAAGGGATTTTATGGGCGTTTTGGAGTGAAAAAACCTCCAAATAATTTGCTTGACCTATTTGTTTGCATTAACTTTGTAAAATAAAAATTCACTAACAAAAGACCATTTCAAGCAATGAATAGCAATAGTCTTGTTTCAATCTCGGATATCTCTAAAGATGAGATACTTGGCTTGCTTGAGCAGGCTCGATATTTCGAGGAAAATCCCAATCATAAGATTCTTGATGGCAAAGTGGTGGCTACATTATTTTTTGAGCCGTCAACACGCACTCGCCTCAGTTTTGAAACTGCAGTAAACCGTCTCGGCGGTCGTGTTATCGGTTTTTCTGATGCAAGCACCACAAGTTCGTCAAAAGGTGAGACGCTCAAAGATACGATCAAAATGGTAAGCAACTATGTTGACCTCATCATTATGCGTCACTATCTTGAAGGTGCTGCACGATATGCAAGCGAGGTGACTGACACCCCTGTAATCAATGCAGGTGACGGTGCCAACCAGCACCCCACGCAGACAATGCTCGACCTTTACTCGATTTACAAAACACAAGGCACGCTTGAAAATCTCACAATCACAATGGTGGGTGACCTCAAATATGGTCGCACAGTGCACTCTTTGCTCATGGCAATGCAGTATTTCAACCCCACATTCCGATTTGTGGCTTGCAAAGAACTTGAAATGCCCGCCGAGTACAAAGATTTCTGTGACAAGAACGGCATCAAATATACCGAGCATACCGACTTCTCGGCCGATGTGATTAACTCGTCAGACATTATATATATGACTCGCGTGCAGCGTGAGCGTTTCACCGATATTATGGAATATGAGCGCGTTAAAAACCTCTATACTCTCCATAATGCAATGCTTGACAATTCGCGCGATAACCTTCGCATTTTGCACCCGCTGCCCCGTGTTAACGAAATTGACTATGATGTAGATGATAACCCCAAGGCTTATTATTTCCAACAGGCGCAAAACGGTCTTTATGCACGTCAGGCAATTATTTGCAAGGCATTAGGTATTGAAATTAACAAATAATAGACAGCAATAAACTATGAGCAATAAGAAAGAACTCGCAGTGGCCGCATTGCAAAACGACACAGTTATCGATCACATTCCCTCGTCAATGTTGTTTAAGGCTGTCAAGTTGCTCGGCATCTCACAGTTGCACACACATGTAACTATCGGCAATAATTTGAGCAGCAGTAAACTTGGTACAAAAGGCATCATAAAAGTTGCTGATGTGTATTTCCCAGAAGCAACGCTCAATCGCATAGCATTGATTGCCCCTACAGCAAAGGTTAATATAATTCGCGACTTTGAAGTTGTTGAAAAACATCCTGTAGTGTTGCCCGACACAATCGTTGGCCTTGTGAAATGCGGCAATCCCAAGTGTATTACCAACAACGAGCCGATGAAAACCCGCTTTGAGGTGATTGACCGTTCAGATGTGACAATTCGTTGCCACTATTGCGGACATTCGGTTGAAAGCAAAGATGCTGTAATCGAGTAATCGCGGTTGATGAAACAGAGTTGGAAGCCCGGAACAATGATTTATCCGTTGCCTGCCGTGTTGGTAAGTTGCGGAAATGCGCCGGAGCGTTATAACTTGATTACTGTTGCATGGACAGGAACGGTGTGTACCAATCCTGCCATGTGTTACATATCTATTCGTCCCGAACGATATAGCTATGATATAATAAAAGAGGAGATGCAGTTCACGATAAATCTCACTACCGAGGATATGGCCCGTGCTACCGATTGGTGTGGTGTGAAATCAGGACGCGATTTTGATAAGTGGAAAGAAACCGGCTTGACTCCGGTCGCAGGTCAGCAAGTGACTTGCCCCTATATAGAAGAGGCTCCTTTGAGCATTGAGTGCAAGGTTAAGGAGATTATCCCGCTTGGCTCACATCACATGTTCCTTGCCGAAGTGGTTAATGTGCTTGCCGACGAACGCTATCTTAATCCCGAGAGCGGGGCATTTGATTTGGGTAGCGCACGATTGCTTAATTATAGCCACGGCTTTTATTACAAGCAAGGCGACAAGATAGGTCGGTTTGGTTGGACTGTACAAAAGAAGAAAAAGAAAAAATAAAATCATATAAACGTTAATTATGGAAAGAGACAACAAGATTTTTGACATTATTGAGCGCGAACATCAGCGCCAGCGTCATGGTATTGAACTCATCGCTTCTGAAAACTTTGTGAGCGAACAAGTAATGCAAGCAATGGGCTCATGCTTGACAAACAAGTATGCTGAAGGTTATCCTGGTCATCGTTACTATGGCGGTTGCCAAGTGGTTGACGAAGCCGAACAACTTGCTATTGACCGTTTGAAAGAAATTTTCGGCGCTTCTTATGCTAATGTTCAACCTCACTCAGGAGCACAAGCCAATATGGCTGTTTTCATGGCATGTATGCAACCCGGCGACAAATTCCTTGGCCTCAATCTTGCACATGGTGGTCACTTGTCACACGGTAGCCCTGTAAACTTCTCTGGATTGATGTTCCAAGCTTTGGAATATAATGTTAAAGAAGATACTGGTTTGGTTGACTATGAACAAATGGAAGAAGTGGCTCGTCGCGAACGCCCCAAATTGATTATTGGTGGTGCAAGTGCATATTCTCGCGAATGGGACTATGCTCGTATGCGTCGTTTGGCTGATGAAATCGGTGCCATCTTCATGGTTGACATGGCTCACCCTGCTGGTCTCATTGCTGCCGGTTTGCTTGACAACCCCGTTAAGCACGCTCACATTGTGACTTCAACTACTCACAAGACATTGCGTGGTCCTCGCGGTGGTATCATCTTGCTCGGCGAAGACTTTGAAAATCCCTGGGGCAAAACAACTCCCAAAGGCGTTGTGCGCATGATGTCGTCATTGCTTGACTCAGCTGTATTCCCCGGAGTTCAAGGTGGTCCGCTCGAACACGTAATTGCTGCTAAGGCTGTTGCGTTTGGTGAAGCATTGCAACCCTCTTACAAAGAATATCAAGCACAAGTTAAGAAGAACGCTGCTGTTATGGCACAAGCTCTTGTTGACAAAGGCTACAAGATTATCTCTGGCGGCACCGACAACCACTGTATGCTCGTTGACCTCCGCACCAAGTTCCCTGAATTGACAGGTAAGGTTGCTGAAAAAGTTCTCGTTGAAGCCGACATCACTGCCAACAAGAACATGGTTCCTTTCGACAGTCGTTCTCCCTTCCAAACATCTGGTATCCGTCTCGGTACTCCTGCTATCACTACTCGTGGTGCTAAAGAAGAACTCATGGGCGAAATCGTTGAAATGATTGACACTGTTCTCTCTAACCCCGAAGATGCTAAAATCATCGCATCGGTTAAAGAAAAAGTTAACTCAATCATGGCCGAATATCCCATGTTTGCTTACTAATCGACAATTACTAATAAGCTTAATAATTAAAGGCGAGCCTCAAACGAGGCTCGCCTTTACTATTATAATAATGTGTAGATTATTTTACGCGGGCAAGGATGAGTGCCGAACAGGGGGCAACTTCGAGTTTGCCGCCATTAGTGGTTCCCATACCTTCGGCATTTAGTTTGCCGTCTTGGGCAATGATAGTCCATTCGCCTTCGGCAACAACGGCTTCGCGTGCTTCTTTTGAACCGTTAAACACAAGTTTTATTTCTTTCCAAGCATCGCCATTTGCATTGTCAACGATTGAGTAAGAAATGAGGTTTTCGCCTTCAACGTTGTCAAACACGATGTGTTGGGCAACTTGTTCGGTTGTAGTCATGCGGAATGCAGGGTGAGCCTTGCGCAATGCGATGAGTTGACGGTAGTATTCAAATTGTTCGGCATTCTTTTGCTTCAAAGTCCAGTCGATTGCGTTGATAGAGTCGGGCGACTTATAAGAGTTGTGAACGCCTTTTTTGTCACGGAAAATTTCTTCGCCGGCAAACATGAATGGAGTGCCTTGAGATGTGAACACGATAGTTTGTGCCAAGCGGGCAGCACGCATCATGTCGGCCTCGGTAGCCTCGATCATTGATTTGTGGAGTTTGTCGGTGAGAGTCAAGTCGTCGTGGCAAGACACATAGTTGATGATTTGAGTAGGAGTTGCAGCATAGGCAAATTTTGAGTTGTTACCTTTGCTGTAATCAACTTGGGGGTGTGCAGTCGACGCAACGATACCGATTTTTACTGTTTCTTCGTTACCGGGCTTGCCTGTAGCAAAACCACGGTCAGCGGCATTGCTGTAATGGCCCTTGATGGCATCGCGAATGTCATCGCTGAACACAGCTACTTGGGGCATTTTTGACACATTTTCTTTCAAAGCACGGCGCTCAACGGGGAGGGGAGAATCGCCTGCTGTCCAACCTTCGCCATAAACAAAGATGCTTGGATTGATTTTTTTCAATTCAGTAGCAACCTCGTTCATGGTTTCAGTGTCATGAATAGCCATGAGGTCAAAACGGAAACCGTCAATGTGGTATTCTTGTGCCCAATACTTAACGGAGTTAACGATATAGTTGCGCATTTGTTGACGTTCTGATGCAGTTTCGTTACCACAGCCCGAAGCATCGCTGTAGCTGCCGTCTTCACGGTGGCGATAGTAGTAGCCGGGAGCAGTCAACGAAAAGTTTGAATCATCGTTATTTGCAGTGTGGTTATAAACAACGTCCATGATAACACCGATACCGGCATCGTGCAAAGCTTTAACCATTTGCTTCATTTCGGCAACGCGGGCAACGGGGTTGGCGGGGTTTGTCGAGTATGAGCCTTCGGGAGTGTTGTAGTTGTATGGGTCATAACCCCAGTTGTATTGGTTAGATGAAAGTTGTGTTTCATCAACGCTGTTGTAGTCATAAGAGGGGAGAATGTGAATGTGGGTAATGCCCAATTCTTTGAGGTGGTCGATACCTGTTTTGTCGCCAAGTACAGAGCGGGTGCCTTGCTCGGTGAGTGCGAGGAATTTACCCTTGTTTTCAATGCCAGATGATTCATGAACCGAGAAATCGCGGTGGTGCATTTCATAGATGATAACATCGTTGATGTTGTTTACCACAGGTCCACGATCTTCGCTCCAGCCTTCGGGATTGGTTTGGGCAAAATCGATAATAGCAGCGCGACGGCCGTTTGTGCCTGCAGCTTTGGCCCACACACCTGGGGTCTCGTCAAGCCATTTGCCATTGTGGTTGATGCGGAAAGTGTAGAACATTCCGTAGAGTTGGCCGGGGGCAGAAGCTACCCATGTGCCATTCTCGTCACGAGTCATTTCAAGAGAATCGGTAGCAACCGAGTTGCAGTCGGTGTTATAAAGATACACGCGAACAGCTTCGGCTTGGGGCGACCAAAGGCGGAAATGAGTGCCGTTGTCATTAACGGTTAATTCAAGATCTTCGCCGTTATAGGAGGGGAGTGAAGCGTATTGTGATTCCATACTTGTAGTGGTACATGCTGTCTGAACTCCACAAAGCAATGCTCCGGTCAACAATGATCCCGAGCATAAGTTTTTGAAATTAATTTTCATTATCTAAAAATTAAAAGAGATATTAAATTGGTATTATATTTATCTGACAACTACCTGTTTTGCCCATTTTTCACATCTTACAATATAATAACCTTTGGGTAGGGTGATAGTGGTTGATGTATGAGGCAAAACCTTAATCGACTTGATTAGCTGGCCTGTGATTGAATATACGCCAAATTGGTAGGTCTTGTCGTCACTGACACTAAACACCACACCATTGGGGGTAGATTTAACCATGGGCGATTCGACAACGAGCTCTGCTGTGTCTTCGGGTGCATTAGCCTCGCTTTTTGACACGGGATTTGCGTGCATTGCAGTTGCGATGCACATAGTCAAAAGCAGAGTAAATAGCAGTTTTTTCATGTCTCGTGTCTCTTTTCTACAAAATTAAGGCATTTCAGCGAAATATCCAATTTTGAACAAATTTATTTGTGAGAAATTATCAAACAATAAGTAAACGAAAAATAAAAATGTTACTACTTGTATTGCATTTAGTCGTTTGAATTTATTATTTTTGTGAAATACAAATTAAATATAATATTATGAAAAGAATTACTGTTTCTATTTTGGCAATGTTGGTAATGGCTGTTGTATATTCACAATCAATAGCCTATACTTTTTATTATGATGAAGTGTGGATAGATGGCCGAGGAGAACCTGATGGAAAACCAGGCGTGGGCAAGGTGGTAATATATGATAATTTAGATGTGGTTTTTGAAGGACGGTCAACGGCTTTTGGAAACTTTAAACCAAGTTTTAAAATACAATCGGCATCAACAAGCCTCGATATTTTCTTAACAATAAAGTCTTCATCTGATGAGAATTGTGAACAAATAATATTAGGCTCTAATGGTGTGATGGCTATTTATTCTGACAAGAGAAATCCAAACAATGAGATAACATATAGTCTGTCATCAAATGATACTGAACGCAACTCTTTAACGATGGAATCAATGATGTCGGCGTTTAAGAACCGAAAAGGTATATTCTCAACATTTCGCAGCGAAGCTGATTTGGAGTTGCCGTTGAAGATAGAAGGTTATTCTTCTAATTATCGTGTTACTTCGAGGGCGGGCGGAGATGAAATTGCCTATTCTGTTAGGACCAAAACAGGCAAAATGATTGATGAAACGGCGTTTGAGGATTTTGATGTATCGTCGGATGCTTATTGGGCTGATGTCAGTTTTCACACTGCAGCTGCATTTTTGCTTAAAACTGAACCAAATACCACCGGAAGCACGCGAACTGCGACAATAACAGTCACACCCCATAAAAGCGATATTAAAACATATATGACCGTAACACAACCATCAATGGTTGCAAAGGTTAATAGAGTGTGGGTAGAACACAACAAATTCAAAGGCCTTATGAAAGGCATGAAGATACATGTTGAATTTGAGACTTTTAATGTCAGAGGTATTCAAGGCAATTGTAATGCTTACTTTTCTTTTTCTAATGGGAACAAACTATTAGATTATAATGGCAATTATAGGGCTGTAGATGGACAGGTGTGTTGTCCGGGCTATTTCACATCGGGATATGATAATACCATATATACCGACTTTGAATTGTTTATGCCCTATAGCGAATTACATATCAGCGGTAGTGCCGATTGTTATTTTATTGTAGAAGTGCAAGTAGCAGGTCAAAGTGCAGCAAGCGAAAAAATATCGTTTAGTTTTTATTAAACCAAATGTAGGCTTGTCTGTTATAATGACAGCCTATTAATAATATAGTAGCCATTTAGGACTATGGCTATAAAAAAACAACTGCCCTCGATCCGAGGGCAGTTGTTTGTAAGTATAGTTAAAGTGTATGATTATTTCTTTTCGGCAGATGTCTCTTTGATGAAGAGCACAGCAACTGCGCCAAGGAGTAGCAATACACCGGCGAGAACGAGCATGTTCACTTGTGAGCCACCAACGAGGCTGAGCAAGAGGCCGCCGACTGATGCCGCAACGATTTGAGGCAAGCAGATTGTGCCGTTAAACAAGCCGAGGTATGTACCCATGTTCTTGCCCGAAATTGAGTTTGTCAAGATTGTGAAGGGCAATGCCAACATTGCGGCCCAGGCACAACCGATGAGCAAGTATGATACAAACAACATGTATTGGTCGGTGATAAACATTGTCGAGATGAAACCAATACCACCGAGCACAAGGCTGATGATGTAGGCGGCTTTGTTGTTTTTCAACAAGGGAATTACCATCGCCCAAAGAACAGAACCTACGGCTTGAATTGCGAACAATACACCAACCCAGTTACCAGCTTCTTGGTAAGCAGCCGATGCGGTGTCGGTAGTGTTCCACACAGTGTCGGCGATAGCACCGTTGGTATAGGTCCACATATACATGAATGCACACCAGCAGAAGAATTGAACGAGCCCCACAGTCCAGAACACTTTGGGTGCTTTAACCAAGAGAGTGAGCATAGACTCTTTTTTCTCTTGTTTTTCTTCTTTTTGTTCTGCTGCAAAGCCGTGGAACGCAGCATATTCTTGGGGAGGCATTTCTTTAACTTTCCAGAATGTGTAGATAACGCAGAGAATCAAGATTGCCGCACCTACATAGAACGCGTATGTTACCGAATCGGGAACTTGGCCTTCGGGAGCGATGTTCTGAATACCGAGCCATGTGAAGATGATGGGCGCGAGATAACCTACGAGACTACCTGCATTGCAAAGGAAACTTTGAATTGAGTAGGCAAGACCTTTCTGTTTTTCGTTAACCATGTCGCCAACGAGCATTTTGAATGGTTGCATCGCCATGTTGATAGATGTGTCGAGGAACATTAGGGCAATGAAGCCAAATACCATAGCACCGCTTACAGCCAAGCCGAAACTGCCGGCATTGGGCAACAAGCACATTACGATAACTGCTATGGCTGCACCGAGAATAAGATAGGGTAAACGACGGCCAAAACGGTTCCAAGTCTTATCACTCATTGAGCCGATGATAGGCTGCACGATAATACCCATGAGCGGAGGAAGAATCCAGAAATAACTCAAATTGTGAGGGTCGGCACCCAATGTGGCAAAGATGCGTGAGATGTTGGCACTTTGAAGTGCGTATGCAATCTGCACGCCAAAGAAACCGAAACTCAAGTTCCACAATTTCCAGAAACTCAAGTCTCGTTTAGTTGATTGTGTTTGATACATTATGATTTACGCTTTAATTGTTATTATTCCTATTAATGTGCAAAGTTACAAAAACACTTTCGTGCAGACAATGAAATATGTTGAAAAACACGAATTGATAAATAATATTTGCATTTTACGAGGCTTTGAGTTAACTTTGTTTGATGGGAAAATTTGCAAAGCCGAAGCCCCGACATTCAGTGAAATAATTAATTCGTGGAATTTATCGAAATTCCCTTTCAATGGAAATAACTCAGAAACTACGCAAAATGGTTGCATCGCTTGGCACAGCCAAGGGACGCAAGGAGCACGGTTGCTTTGTGGCCGAGGGCACAAAGTGTGTCGTTGATACATGGCCTTTTTTCAATTGCCGATACTTGTTTGCTACTGCCGAATGGATTGAGCAGAATGCGGCATTGCTTGATGGTGTACAGCCCATTGAGGCAAAGCGTGCCGATATTCAGCAGATGTCGCAACTGACAACACCGTCGAGTGTTATTGCTGTTTATGAGATACCACAGTCGGTGCTTGATGAGACTATTGTCAACGAGCAGTTGGTAATTGCACTCGACCGAGTGCAAGACCCCGGCAACCTGGGCACAATAATGCGCGTTGCCGATTGGTTTGGCATATCTCACATTGTGTGCAGCCGCGACACGGTTGATGTGTATAATCCCAAGGTGGTGCAAGCGACAATGGGCGCAATTTCGCGCGTAAAGGTGCATTATGTCGATTTGCCCGACTTTATAGCCCGCCATCGCGATGTGCCTGTTTATGGCACTTTGCTTGACGGGGATAATATCTATGAAACATCGTTGCAAAATCACGGACTTGTGGTAATGGGCAATGAGGGCCAAGGATTGAGCGACGAGGTAAAGGCCATGGTGAGCCACCGATTGCTCATTCCGTCATATCCTCCCGAGCGACCGACATCTGAGTCGCTGAATGTGGGAATGGCAACGGCAATAACTATTGCCGAGTTTCGCCGTCAGGCAGGAGTGAAAAAATAGCAAAACAAAAAATATGGCAAAGACAAAAACAATGTGGTATTGCACCTCTTGTGGTGCCGATTCTCCAAAATGGGAAGGCCGTTGCCCCTCATGTGGACAATGGGGGACGATGGTTGAGGAAAAGGTGAGTGCCAAGCCTAATCGTGGCTCTAACACAACTCGCATAGCCAAGAGTGTGCCGCAAAAAGTGTCGGAAATACAGGCTGTCAACGAGCCACGCATTCACATGCCGAGCGAGGAACTCAACCGTGTGCTTGGTGGCGGATTGGTGGCAGGGTCTTTGGTGCTTATAGGCGGCGAGCCCGGTATTGGTAAATCCACACTTGTTTTGCAAAACATACTTTCAATAAAGTCAAAAACAATATTATATGTGTCGGGCGAGGAGAGTGCAACTCAACTGAAAATGCGCGCCGACCGTTTAGGCCGTCAAAGCGACAATTGTTATATAGTGTGTGAAACCTCGCTTGAAAATATATTTGAACACATCGAGGCTATTCAGCCACAGTTGCTCATTGTCGATTCGATTCAAACCATTGCCACCGAAGCCATAGAGTCGTCGGCAGGAAGTGTGAGCCAGGTGCGCGAGTGTTCGGCACAGTTGCTCAAATATGCCAAGGAGAGCGGAGTGCCGGTGTTGCTTATCGGTCACATTAATAAAGAGGGCAGCATTGCCGGGCCAAAAGTGCTTGAACACATCGTTGATGCTGTGTTGCAGTTTGAAGGCGACCGTCAATATATGTATCGTATATTGCGCTCGATAAAAAACCGATTTGGAAGCACATCAGAGCTGGGTATTTATGAAATGTGTCAACGAGGATTGCGCGAAGTGTCAAATCCGTCAGAAATGCTGTTGTCGCATAGTGAAGAAGAACTGTCGGGAGTTGCCATCGGAGTGACTCTCGAAGGCATTCGCCCGTTTTTGATTGAGGCGCAAGCATTGGTCAGCACGGCGGCATACGGTACGCCACAACGCTCGGTAACCGGCTTTGATTCAAAGCGCATGAACATGTTGCTCGCGGTGCTTGAAAAGCGTGTCGGCTTCAAATTGGCTCAAAAAGACGTGTTCCTCAATATTGCCGGAGGATTGAAAGTTAACGACCCGGCACTTGATTTGGCGGTAATATGTGCCATACTTTCGTCAAATGTCGATATGGCTATTCCTCACGGAGTGTGTATGTCGGGCGAAGTAGGACTATCGGGCGAGATACGCCCCATTACCCGCATAGAACAGCGCATAATGGAGGCTGAAAAATTGGGCATGGAAACAATCATCATTCCTCGCAATAACATCAAAGGCGTTGACCTCTCACGCTTTAAAATCAAAGTTGTGGAAGTCGCCAAAGTAGAAGAAGCCTTCCGTCAATTATTTGCGTAAGATAGAATATGATAACAATAAAAGCCGATGGGTGTCCATCGGCTTTTTGTATATATTGATGTGAAATCAATGTGTTATCGTGCGAGGTTGAGGTTCAGTGTGATGCCGTAGCTGCTGTTGCTTGTGGGGTATGAACTTGTTGACACGAGCGGGGTGTTGACCTGGTGGTCAAAGAATGCTGCAATAGTCATTCGTTTGCTCATTACATAACTTGCTGTCATGTTGATTGTGATGCCGCGAGTACCCGATGTAGCTTGTGCGTAGTTGTCTTCAATGCGGCGAATCAATGCTTGACTTTCTTGATATGAGAAGTCGGCGTTAATGGTAAGGTCGTTGCTGATGCCTTGCGATTTTTTGAGCTTGAGCACCGAGTTAAAGCCCACAATCTTATATCCGGCACCGACTGTGAGGCCCTTTGTGGCGGCTTCAACAAGTTGTCCTGCACCAGAATTGAGGGTTAGGGTGCGGCTGTCGCGATATTCGGCATTGAAGTTGAGTTCGTTTTTGAGTGTGAAGTTTACGCCGATAAGTGGAGCAAATTTCTCGGTAATTGCCACTGAAGAGATGTTGTAGGGCGATGAAGGCACAGGTTGTCCGGTGAGTTCATCGAGCGTGAAACCAAAGTCGCCGTCAGCCGATATCCAGTTGAGGAATGACGAATATGAGCCCACTGAATAGGTACATTGGTAGGCGTGTTTCAGCGAGAATGTCTTGAAGATCTTTTTCATTTTGCCCAAGTTGACAAGACCGTCATAGGTCACACGCCAGTTGGGGAGCACATGGGCAAACGATGGGAACGGATCTAGATAGATTGTTGACGCATCTTTGCCAGTATATGCTGCGATGAATGCCGGGATAAGCACGTCACTGCTTGCGGTGTTGATGCCGCCCACTTCGGGGTCGTAGGGTGCACCCGCAAGGTGGTGGCCTGACATAAAGCCGTTTTCGGGGTATCTGGTGCCACGATATTGTGAATTGAGGCGGCCTGCGATAACCGGAATATTGTCGAGGAATGTGTTAAACGCTGTGCTGTTATAGCCATTGTCGGCACTGCTGCTGCGCAATGCTGTGGCGATGGCAACATGGGTTTTTGTATAACTACCGCTGCGGCTGATGGGCGAGTTGTCATACATAAACTGAATTTGGTTGGTGCGGTTGTCGGTGCGGTTTGATGTCAACTGAATCTTGAAGCCTTTGAACGGTTCAATATTGAGTTCGACATTGAGTTCGTTGGTCTTTGACCAAATTGCGGGCGATGTCTGCGTGTCGTCGCAAATGAGCCAACCGCGTTCTTTGGCACGGTCGATATATGACTCGTCGGTAAAGCCGAACGCAAAGTCAAGACCGGGCGACATAGGACCATAGCCGGTTGTTTGGCCAAATGCGTCACCGATTTGTGGCATGAACAATGGCAAAGACATGTTTTGGGTGTTGCGCCAACGAACCGAACCGTTGCGAATCAACATTGCAAATCGGGCTGTATAATCACCCATTTCTTTCCATATATTCTTGTCTTCAGAGAGGTCTTCGGTGATTGTGAATTTGATGTTCTGATCGCCGTGAGTAAGCACAGTGATGGTATTTGCGTCAACAGTTTTGGTTTTTACAGCAAACGGTTTGCCATCGGTGGTTTTAGCCACGACTTTCACTTTCTTGTTGCGCAGATTGTGCTTGATGGTGATAGTG
>JAFPCM010000092.1 GCA_017390185.1 Muribaculaceae bacterium | reverse complement strand
GAGAGACACCACGAGCATCATTGCCACATGCGCCAATTTGTCGACATGCAAAAACGGTTGTTCGATTCGAGGCAGCGGATCGGGCACAAGGGTGAGATAAAACAACAACAGTGTTATTATTACACTTGGCAGATATGTCGGCATCTTTGTTAGATATTTTTTCATTTAGATCAATTATTTCTGCAAAAATCAACTTAACTACACAAAATTACAACAAAAACGACACTAAATGGCCATATTTATTGTAAATTTGCAAATATAATACTGAATAACAATTATCGCATGTCAAATAATAATCTATTCAAAACAAAAATAGGGCTAATCGCCGCCACAGTAGGCTCAGCCGTAGGTCTTGGAAGCGTGTGGCGCTTCCCGTCTGAGGTGCAAGCCAATGGCGGTGCAGCATTCCTCATCGTTTACATAGCTTGTGTGTTTCTTTTGGGAATTCCCGTAATGCTTGCCGAGTTTTCTCTTGGACGTGCCGGACGCTCCGATGCAGTGGGTTCATTTCGCAATCTTGCTCCAGGCAAGAAGTGGTGGCTTGGAGGAGCTTTAGCCATTTTGACGTCATATCTCATATTGTGTTACTACATGGTAGTTGCCGGGTGGACTTTTGAATATATGTGGGAATCAATTACAGGTAATCTGTATACAGGCATTGATGCAGTTAGCGACAAGAGCGCATTATTCGGATCAAAAATGCAGCAATACATCAACCACGACACCAACCCGCTCATTCACACATTCATAATCATAGGCATCAACATTGCCATTTTACTCTTTGGCGTACAAAAAGGGATTGAACGATTATCAAACATCATGATGCCCATCCTTTTTGTCATCTTGCTCGGTTTTTGTATCGTTTCGCTAACATTGCCAAAAGCCGGTGAGGGTCTTGAATTTTTCTTGAAACCCGACTTTTCGGCCATAACACCATCGGTTATTATCAGAGCGTTGGGCCAAGCATTCTTCTCTTTGAGCTTGGGCATGGGAGTACTGATTACCTATGGTTCATATTTCCCTCGTGATACACGACTCATAAAGACATCGGTTTCAGTATCTACAAGCGTGATTTTTGTAGCCGTAATGATGGGTGTTATCATCTTCCCTGCCGTAACATCATTTGGCTTGCAAAATGCCACACTCAACGGACCGACATTAGTATTTGCCACATTGCCGCAAGTATTTGCACAATTACCTGCCGCACAACTGTGGTCAACGCTATTCTTCTTGCTGCTTACACTTGCCGCCGTAACCTCAACAATTTCTATTGCCGAGGTATCAATAGCGTTTATGCAAGAGTATTTCAAAATGTCGCGCAAAGCTGCCTGTCTGGTGGTATTATTGCCATTGTTAGCATTCAGCTCTGTGTGTTCACTCTCGCTCGGGTCGTTGAGTGATTTCACCGTTTTCGGATTTACCATTTTTGACTTTCTTGACTACACTACAGCCAATATCCTGCTCCCTATTTGCTCGATATTGTTATGTGTTTATGTGGGTTGGTTTGCTCCTAAAAAATTCCTCAAAGATGAATTGACAAACAACGGCGATTTCAAGTCACATACATTCCGATTGATCATATTCATAATTCGCTACATCGCTCCCGTTCTCATAACCGGCATCATCATTTACTCTTTACTCTAATGAGTGTTCTTGACAACCGACTCACATGCGGCGAGCGCCGTGGCATTATCGCAATGCTAATTATCATCATTACCATAGTTGCCACATTAACGCTATGCTCACGCAACCAAAGCCCCGTTGCGAGTGTTAACGCAACAGCCGACTCAACCATCACGGCTATTGAGAACGACACATTACCGGCAATGTCAAAATCGACAAAAAAGAAGAGCAAGCGCAAGAAAAACAATTCAAAAACGACTAAAAAGACATGGACTCCTCGCGATCCCCTCGCCGAGCCATTACCACAACATTAATATTGATTACAATCTATGCAACAAAACAATAACAGAGCTCAATTTGCCACACGCCTTGGCGTAATTGCCACGACTGTAGGTTCGGCCGTCGGATTAGGCAACATCTGGCGTTTCCCCTATGAAGCCGGCGCACACGGAGGCGGTGCTTTTCTCATCACCTACCTGTGTTTTATATTCATTTTCGGCATACCCATTTTGTGCGCCGAGTTTATGATTGGCCGTCAAACACGGAGCAACATTTTCGGAGCATTTCGCAAGTTAAAGCCCAACGGACATTGGCATCATGTCGGCTACATCGGCATCGTTGCCTCGATGATGATTCTCAGCTTCTACTCGGTTGTAGCCGGTTGGACCATGGAGTATCTCTATCAGTCTGTTACCGGGGGCTTGCTCCTGGCCTCACCCAGCGACTTTGACAAACAATTTGTTGCTTTTAGTACAAACAATTGGCGACCGCTGATGTGGACACTGATATTCTTGTTTGTCAATTTCTTAATAGTAATTCGCGGCGTGCAGAAAGGTATTGAAAAGATGTCAAACATCATGATGCCCATTTTGTTTGTGATTCTGCTGATTTTCTGCGTCAACTCTCTGCTAATGCCCGGAGCGGCAGACGGATTAAAATTCTTGTTCTCGCCCGATTTCTCAAAACTCAATAGCCAAGTATTGCTGGGAGCTATGGGACAAGCGTTCTTCTCGCTCAGCCTCGGCTTGGGCACAATGCTCACCTATGGGTCATATTTCAGCAACCGCACACACATCGTTCGCAGTGCCACCACCACAGCATTACTCGACACCTCGGTGGCAATCTTGGCAGGCGTCATCATCTTCCCTGCCGTGTTCTCATTTGGCATATCACCGGCACAAGGTCCGGCATTAGTATTTGAAATTTTGCCCAACATTTTCAATCAGTTACCATATAGCGCAGTGTGGTCTACCCTCTTTTTCTTCTTGCTGTTTATAGCATCGCTGTCTTCAACAATTTCAATGAGCGAGGTAACAATCGCATTTTTCACCGAAGAGAAGAAAATGAGCCGCAAAAAAGCCACAATCGTCAACACCGCAATAGCCATGGTATTTGGCTCGATATGTGCCCTTTCGTTTGGCATTCTTGGCGATTTCACCATCGCCGGACACACTGTGTTCTCTCTCTTTGACTATGTGTCGTCAAACATTCTGTTGCCTTTAGGCGGAATGCTCATTTCGTTCTTTGCCGGATGGTTACTCGACCGCGACATTATTCGTCAGCAGCTCACCAATCAAGGTTCATTTAAAGTTTATACTTATAAAGCCATAATATTCAGTCTGAAATTCATTGCGCCGACAGGAATACTTTTAGTATTCTTATCATCACTCAATTTGATTTAACAATCCCGTTTTACAAGGTCTATTCTTGCGATAATGGATATTAATCGTTAAATTCGCAGTCACAAACAACATCACTATTATGAGAGCCGATATGTTCACCCCGTTTTCACTCAACATCGGTGGGACTCTGCACGAGTTTTCCCGCCCGCAAGTCATGGGGATACTGAACATTACACCCGACTCTTTCTATGCCCAATCACGCACCTTTGACCTCAAAGCCGTGAGCAACCAGGTGCATCTGCTTCTTGCCCACGGAGCCGACATGATTGACATCGGAGCATATTCATCGCGCCCGGGTGCTGATGATGTCACTCCCGAGGAAGAACTCCGTCGATTGGGAATGGGGCTGAAAGTAATTCGCGACATTGACAGTGACATTATAGTGTCGGTTGACACGTTCCGTGCCGATGTTGCCCGCGAAGCAATTGGCTTGGGCGCAAATATTATCAACGACATTTCGGGAGGAAATCTTGACGACAAAATGTTTGACACCGTTGCCTCACTCAAAGCACCTTACATTTTGATGCATATGCGCGGCACCCCTCAAACCATGTCGTCGCTCACCCAGTATGACGACATCACTGCCGATGTTATCAGAGATTTGTCAGAAAAAGTCAACCGCCTGTCGTTACTCGGTGTCAATGATGTCATAGTCGATCCCGGCTTTGGTTTTGGCAAAACGATTGAGCAAAACTTTGAGATGATGCGCAACCTTGAAGCGTTCAAAGTGTTTGGCCGTCCTTTATTGGTGGGCATCTCTCGCAAATCAATGATATATCGCACTCTTGACATCTGCGCCGAACAAGCCCTCAACGGAACAACAACGCTCAACACCCTGGCTCTGCTCTCGGGAACATCAATTCTGCGCGTTCACGATGTGGAAGAAGCACGACAATCCATCAAACTATTAGAACTAACTTATAACTAAACCCGTTAACAGCACAATTAAATGGAATCATTTGGCATAAAAGACGCCCTTGACATAGTATTGGTAGCCTCTTTGCTTTACTACCTCTATCGTATAATGAAAGAATCGGGCACGATCAACATCTTCTTTGGCGTGCTTGCCTTTATTGCTGTGTGGGTAGTAGCATCTGAAATTCTTGAAATGCGACTCACCGGAACAATTCTCGACAAGTTTATGAACATCGGCTTGCTTGTTCTCGTGATTTTGTTTCAAGACCAAATCAAGCGTTTTTTGGTTGAATTAGGGTCACACCGCCGTTGGCGCTTCATCAAAAGTTGTTCAGTCTGAAAAAAACCGACGCCGACGTAGCCAATACCGACCATCAACGACTCATGCCAATCGTGTATGCCTGCATGAGCATGGCCAAGACAAAGACCGGCGCACTCATCGTGTTGGAGCGCAACGTAACCCTCGAGAATTATGAAAACACAGGCGACATCATTGACGCAGCTGTCAACTCTCGCCTCATTGAAAACATATTTTTCAAGAACTCACCGCTACACGACGGCGCAATGATTATATCAAACGACCGCATCAAGGCTGCCGGTTGCATTCTCCCTGTCAGCCACGACACCGACATACCTCGCGCACTCGGTTTGCGCCACCGCTCGGCATTAGGCATTTCTCAAGCAACCGATGCCGTTGCTATCGTAGTTTCAGAGGAAACCGGCAACATTTCACTTGCCTATCGCGGCAATCTTGATGTCAAATTGTCAAACACCGACCTTGAGCAGAAGTTGTCAACGCTTATGGCATAATATTTGTTACATTAATGCCTAAACTAAACTCTTAATTCTGCCGATTATGATTTACATTATCTTTGGTATAATCGCTATCATCAGTTATGTTGTACAGATTAATCTGCGCAACAAAATGCAACGTTATGGTAAAGTTCAATTGCCAAACGGAATGACTGGCAGCGATGTCGCTATGCGCATGTTGGCACAAAACGGTCTGTCAAACGTTCGGGTAACACAAGTTAACGGCTATCTTACCGACCACTACAACCCTGCAAACAACACCGTAAATTTAAGCAAAGAAATATATTATGGCAACAGCGTTGCTGCAGCGGCCGTTGCAGCCCACGAATGTGGTCACGCTGTGCAACACGCCACAGCCTACTCTTTTTTACAATTGCGTTCAAAACTCGTTCCCATTGTAAATTTTGCGTCAAACATAATGCCCTGGGTACTTCTCGCCGGCATTGCCACCATTGAAATTTTCCCTACGCTAATGCTCATCGGAATCATTTTATTTGCCACCACAACACTTTTTAGTATCGTGACTTTACCTGTCGAGATTGATGCATCTCGTCGTGCTCTTGCATGGCTCAATAAAGCGGGCATCACTTCGGGCTCAATTCACGACCAAGCCAAAGATGCTCTCAAAAGCGCTGCATACACCTATGTAGTAGCCGCTATCAGTTCGCTGGGAACGCTCATCTACTACATACTCATATTTAACTCTCGAAGAGACTAACCTACCGAATAATAAACAAATACACTATATAACAAAATGGCACAGAAACCATCTATTCCAAAGGGTACTCGCGACTTTTCCCCTGCCGAAATGGCGAAACGCAACTATATTTTCGACACCATTCGCGACGTATTCCGTCTCTATGGTTTCAAACAAATCGAAACTCCCGCAATGGAAAACCTCTCTACGCTCATGGGCAAATATGGCGAAGAAGGCGACAAATTGCTTTTCAAGATACTAAACTCGGGCGACTTTTTGTCAAAAGCCGACCGCAACCTCATTGACGCTGGCGACTGCGTGAAACTCACTTCGCAACTCTGCGAAAAAGGCTTGCGCTATGACCTCACAGTGCCCTTTGCGCGCTATGTGGTGCAACATCGCAACGAAATCCAATTCCCCTTCAAGCGTTTCCAAATTCAGCCCGTGTGGCGTGCCGACCGTCCTCAAAAAGGCCGCTATCGCGAGTTTTATCAGTGTGACGCCGACATCATCGGCTCTGACTCACTCATCAACGAGATCGAACTCCTCCAACTCATCGACGAGGTGTTCAGCCGCTTGAAAATCAACATCACAATCAAGCTCAACAACCGCAAGATTCTTGCCGGTATTGCCGAATTGATTGGTGCTCCCGAAAAAATCATCGACATCACTGTCGCAATCGATAAAATTGACAAAATCGGTATTGAAAACGTTAATGCCGAGTTGCGCGAACGAGGTTTGAGCGATGAAGCCATTGCCACACTCCAACCCATTCTCGCCATCGACGGCTCAATCGAAGAGCGTGTCAACAAACTCCAGGAAGTGCTTGCATCGTCAGAGACAGGTATGCTCGGCGTTGCCGAATTGCGCGAAGTTATCAACGGTGTTGAAGCCCTCGGCTTGCGTGCCTGCCTCGACCTTGACGTGTCACTCGCACGCGGTCTCAACTACTACACAGGCACTATCCTCGAAGTTAAAGCTCAAGATGTGCAAATCGGTAGCATCACCGGCGGCGGTCGCTACGACAACCTCACCGGCGTGTTCGGACTCGACAATGTATCGGGCGTAGGCATCTCATTTGGTGCCGACCGCATCTATGACGTGCTCAACACTCTTGACCTCTACCCAGCCGAAACATCATCGGCAACAACTGTCATGTTCACCAACTTTGGCACTGCCGAAGCAGCCGCTTCGCTCAAAATGGCTAAACAGTTGCGTGCAGCAGGCATCTCTGCCGAGGTTTATCCCGAATCGTCTAAAATGAAAAAGCAAATGGGATATGCCGACGCTCTCAACGTGCCTTTCGTCGCAATCGTTGGCGAAACCGAACTTGCCGAAAACAAACTCATGCTCAAAGAAATGGCCACAGGCAATCAGCAACTTCTCTCAATAGAGCAAGCCATTGATTTCCTTGCAAATTATGGAAAATAATTATAACGAACTACAACAAGTCAAGCGTCGTTTCTTTGCTTTGAGAAACGGCGCTCTTGGCGAATTGATGCGTCGTCAAGGGGCGACATACCGCATTATCTTCGGGCTTAACTTACCCCAACTCACTGAGATAGCGGCATCAACCCCGGTGTCGGCACAATTGGCACAAAAACTGTGGGACAACACCACCACTCGCGAGAGTATGCTGCTTGCTCCCATGATTTATCCCATTGATGAATTCAGCCTTGACACGGCTCTTGCTTGGACCGCAAGCGCACCCACAGCCGAGGTCGCTGACATCTTGTGCCACAAGTTGTTACGCCGTTGCTCGTTCGCACTGTCCCTCGCCCAAGAATTGAGTCAAAGCGACAACGACATGCAACGCTACATTGCCCTACGACTCCACTTCAACCTCTTGCCAAACGGCATCGACACGGCTGAAGCTATGGCTGCCGCTGAGCTTGCCCGTAACTGCCCGTTAACGGCAACCTTGAGCCGATCACTCCTCACCGAGATAGAGTTTCTAAAAGAAGCGTAACAGCTACAACCGCGCATATACAACAACAGCCCGACACAATTGCCGGGCTGTTGTTGTTTTAGGTCTATGAGTTTACTTGAATGAAATTATGCGGCTACCTGATTCGCCAATCTTGAACAATTCAAATGCCGCACCTACAGGCTTGATTTGATACACACCGCTTTCGGTCAACGTGATTTTCTGACCTTTGGCATTTGCGATTACCACCTTTGAGCCAGCCGAGATTTTGCACACCAATTCAAGCCCAAGATTGGCATTGGCAAGCGAGTGGTCGGTTGAAATGTTGAGTGTAGAGTTATCGTTGACTGTGATAAAGCTCTTGTCACTAAATACTTTCATATCGCCCGTTCCTGAAAAGAACAAGTCGTTGAAATTAACGGTTTTAACAACACCGCCACGCGCGCCGGCAGTGGTAGCTCCCACATAGATGTGTTTCACCTCTGATGTTGCCGATGCACTACGAGTGAGCAACTTGACATTTTGGCTATTCTTATCAAGCGGATTGTTGTTAAGCGGATTATATGCTCCATTCTCGTTAAGGATATACATGCGGTCGTAGCCTAAAAAATAGCCCATGCCATTGTCAGTAAAATTAGCACTGATCTCGATGTGGTTGCATCGGGTCGCTTTCACCGCCGAGTAAGGAATTTGGCTCTTGAAATCAAACGAGAGATAACCACATTGTGTCAACTCTATCCAAGTGCTGCCAACAGGAACATAGCCCTCGCTGAGTCGAATGTTTGTGAAATTGTTGTGCCATGCATTGTGGAGAGTTATAGCCTTGCACTTCACCTTGCCCTCTCCCTCAAAGCCAATGCAGTTAAACACATTGCCATTGATAACACCAATACGATCGCGATAACGGTCGTCAACAGGCGTAGAGTAAATGCCCTGACGACACAACAATCGTCCGCCGTTAAATTGGTTTTCGTTCACCCATGTTCGGCGAGCAACTCCGTCAAGAATCATCCCCGACACCATATCGATGTAAATACCATATTCGCCGGCAATAAACTGCCAAGAAATTTTGCAATACTGAATGCCACGGAAATGGTCGGCCGATTGGCGGCTATGTTTTGGAGACAAGTCAAATGCACGGTTAAAATACATAATGCGATCTATATTTACATTGGCGTTATACACATTTCCCGTAAACAACACAGCGCTTGCCTTAAAAGCTGCCGATTGCTCAAACCCCGTACCGGCATTCTGACGCAATTCACGAATGTCCACCTCTATATCGGTATCGGTCAGTTCAATGGCTGCACCGATTCCGCGATATGACAATGTGCCGTCGCAACGCAACTTCTGGGCACGGCCGAGCACGATAGTCTCGTTGGTCAAATATTTGAGATTATCAAGCACCACCCACGACGATGCCGCATCGCGCAAAGCACGTTTAATGGCACCACAGTCATAGGCAATACCATCGCCTACAGCACCCCACCAATGGGCCGAAACCTCACCGTTGGCAATGCCGCTTATTTTCACATTATCTCCAAAAATGCGATACCTCGGAGCATCAATCATTATTCTGTTGCCCTTGATTGTACCCTTGCCATTAATCTGCCCGCCCTCAAATTTCAGCACCGAGCCGTCGGCAAGCGCCACATCGCGGGTGAGCATACAGTCGCCCTCAATAATATATAAAGTCGGCGTAGCCACAACAGCATCGTTAAATGCCCCACGCGAAATTCGTTTCACCGTAACAGCATCGACCGCAAACGACACAAGCAACGCAGCCACCGCCACACACAATTTTATATTGACCATTCTTTTCATAACAAAACGTGATTAATGATTACACCACAAAAATACTACAAAAATCCCCAACCCTGAAATTAAAAGCAACAACTACCACATCTTCAGTAAAAATTTTGCTATATTTGCAAAAACCACAAATAATGAAACGCGAATTATTATCTCTGTTGTCAATTTTGACAATGCTAATTTTCACCGTAATTACATTTGCGAGCAACGGCGCAACGAGTCAAGCCGTGAGCAGCCTTGTGCTTACAGTGGTCTCAATTTTTGTTTACGCGTTGATAACACTCTTGCAAGACAAGCCCGACTTGTATAATATGCCATACGAAATCGCTGAAGATAACCGACAGCATGCCAATAGATTAATGTCTGACTCAATCATCAAAATCAAAACACTGACAATGCTCCTACTCACAGCATTCACAGTCTTGGCCAGGTATTCATGTCCTACTATCACCATAACACTAACGGCAATATACATAGTCATGCTAACTATCTTCACCATCACCACATTCAACAAACTGAAACGATTGCGATAAACGAAAGTTACTGACGCAACAAATAAACATGAAAGGGATATATCGACACAAGAAAGGCAATATTTATCGTGTTCTTTTTGAAGCGAAACACTCCGAAACGCTTGAAGATTTAGTCATTTATCAAGATGTCAATGATGAAACAAAAATATGGGCGCTTATATTGAGCCACAATATTTTGTAATTGCTAAAGGAGTCAAGAGAAATGTTTTAGACCTTTGCAACAATGGAGTATCAAAAATTAATCTAATACAAAGTAAAAGAGGCATCATGCGAGTTGATAACAAAATATTAAAAAGGTTTTGTACCGACCCTAATACGGGGATAACTTATACATATGCTCAATATTTGGAGTCAAAAAAATCTAAAATCTCAACCGCTTCAAATCCATCTACATTTGTTACTTTGCCATGTTCCCAATATACAACTTGTGGAAAACCATAATCAATTTCTAAAGGGATGTTAAACCAAAAATAGTGCTTGTTGTTCTTTTCGCCAAGATATTCAATGCAATCTCCGTACATTTCTGTCAATTCACTAAAAGCATTAACCACTTTTTGAGGTATGTTGTAATTTTCTGCCATATCCAATCTATTTTATACTGCAAGCAACGAATAGTGCAAGTGTGGTAGCGATGGCCGTGATTGCATAAAAGATGATGCTGATAATCCATTGCCAATCTATCGGATTGGAAAGTCAGGGATAGGTATCCAAGTAAGCCAATCCCGCGTCCCAAAAGCATGTTCCTTGACAAAGGCCGATTCACAAAAATTGACGACAACACAAAATAAACAGCCTCACCGGTAAATGAACGATTTAGCCGCCATAGCCCGAAAAGGCCATGACTCCACGGTTGCAGGCATAGCGAAGACTCTACCGATTACTTGACTTTAATCTTTCCGGCCATGTACATTATCATTTTAGATTCTTTGTTTTCTATAGCAACAATAAAATCTGAAATAGTACTATCATCTACAGCTTTGGCAAAACTCCTGATATAATCGAAACCTTCAAATTCTTTTTCTTTACCGATATCTGCCTCTTTCAACAACGATGAAAATGCGTCGAGTTCTTTGTGCAACGACTGACAAGTTTGTTGTGAAGCTTCACTATATTCTATAACTGTTATACGTGTCACTCCCTTCATGAACTCCTTGCCAAATTGCTTGTTAAACATCATTTTGACCATACTTAAACCGAAACCTTTTGTTACAGTCATACAGTCTACCCCCTTGACATCTTCATATTTCTTTTCAAGTTCGTCGACCTTTACTTCAACCGCTGAAGGGCTTTGTGCATAGGTAGTTCCCATTGATAAAATAAATGAGACAACGAGGAACAGGATTTTTTGAACAACGCTATTCATAATGGTATCTTAATTTAGTAATAAAAAAATATTTACAAATATACCTTCATATTTTGGAATCATCAAATAAAACAAGCCTACATTTATACCTATGACGCGCATTAACAGCGAATTTTAAATACAAATGTAAACCATAATGTAAATAGTCTGATTTGTGTTGGTATCTATATTTTTTTTAACTTTGCGAAATAAAGCATCACAAAAATGGAAGACCAATCTACTGCAAACTCACAAAATAACGAACTCGACCCCGAAAAACGGTGTCTTAACTGCGGCACTATGCTCCATGGCACTTATTGCCACAACTGCGGGCAGCATGTCACCGCCCACAAAATGAATGTCAAGGGATTTATATTGAACTATCTTGACAACGCATTTTTTTGGGACGGCCAAAACGTTAAAACTCTACGACTGCTGATAGGTCGCCCGGGATTTCTCTCAAAAGAGTATCTCGCCGGCAAGTTTGTTTCACAGGTGCAACCTATGAAACTCAACATGTTTTTGGTATTGGTATTTCTCACGTTGTTTGTATTCTATGGCAGCGACCAACGCATCAACGACTCAATGCACCGCATCACAAGCGATGAAATGTATTATGCGGCCGTACAAATGGATGCTCTTGCTGCCGATCAAGAATTTCTCGAGAAAATTAAAACAAGTCCGCGCGACACCATTAATTTGGTTGCACCCGCCTTTTTGGCACAAGAGCACCCGTCGATCATAACAACTCACCAGTTGATTTACGACTCTGAAGGAAAATCTCTTGACTTAATAGTGGCTATCGTTCCTCGCACCCTCATTGAAGAGGAGATAATTGTGCCCGATGACGATAATGAGTATCGATTTAACACAAAGGTTGGCAGCGCTGCCGAAGAAATGGACTTGCTTTACGCTGTTTTGGAACAAATGATGGCTATCACTATGCAGTATTTTCCTTTAATTTTATTGCTTACAGCCCCTATTCTCGCCTTGTCTTTGCTACTGGTGCAACGCACCCGCAAACGCTCTTATTTTACCCATTTCATTTTTTCAATGCACTACATCGCGTTTGTAGAATTAATTATCATTGTGCTTTATATTGCACATCTCACCCTACATCCGTCAATGGCATTATTAAATTTTTTATTTACAATTTTCTCGTGCATATATTTTGCAAGAGCATTTCGCACGGTATATGAAACAACATGGTTCAGGTCAATTACAAAAGCGATACTCTCTAATGTGATATATTACACTATCTGTATAGCTATATTTATGCTGATCCTTCTAATTTCAATCATAATAGTCGCAGCAAAACTTGAACTATAACATAATTACAACTTAATACAACATCAAACATGAAAACAATCTATAAATGGGCCGCTGCAGTAACTCTATTTTGCAGTTTCGGAAGTTTAGTATCTTGCAACAAAGCCAATTGTGATGATACTATCACAGAAACCACCAGCACCGAACTACTTCGCACCGATCAAAGCTGGAACGGGGTCGATCTACCCGACTACCCACAGGGTAAACCTGAATTAGTTGCGGTGAAATATGTCATACCCGCAGGACAAAAACTCGGATGGCATCACCATGATGCCATGAACCATGGCGTATTGGTACAAGGTCAGCTGACAATCATAGGGCTTGACGGACAAACCAAAACAATACACGAAGGTGATGTCGTAGTCGAAATGGTTGACTCTATCCATCATGGCGAAAATCGCGGCACAGAGCCTGTTGTCCTTTACATGTTCTATGTCTCACAAAAAGGGTTGCCGCTATCTGTACCCCACCCCGAAATCCCCATGAATTAATCAATTTGCAGCATCAATAGCAACAATAAAAGACAGCCACCTGGTCAATTGACCAAGTGGCTGCTTGTTTAATGGGTTCGGTCAAAAATTATTTTTTGAACTCGATAACTGTACCGTTAGCGATAGCAGTTACTTTAGAGTAAACACCCAAGAAAGTAGACGCTTTGTATTGAACATTAGCGTTGATGATTGCACGTGAACCTTTGAGGTTAGCGTTTTGGTACATTTGACCCATAGCTGATTCACTCATTGATTTTTTTGACAAACCACCGATACCCAAGATGTAAACTTGAGTACATTCGCCTGTAGCAGTACCTACTACGTCGTAGTTAGCTTGGTCCAAAACTACTTGAGTTTGCAATTGGTTGAAGTTTGTTGTAGCTTCTTGGTGAACGCCACAGCTGCTAACGAGAAGACCCATTGCAGCAACCAACATTAATAAAAGTTTTTTCATAAAGTTGTTTTTTTGTACTTCATCGACTCAAATGAAGTGGTTATTAATAAAAAGGAGACCGAGTCAAATCCCCATTCTGATTGAATTTACTTACTTAAATATAACTTTCTTGTTGTTGACAATATAGAGTTTACCCTTTTGTGTTTCATACACACGACGGCCTTGCAGGTCATAAATTATCTCCTCTGCGTTTTCATCGTCGATAATTTCATCTACCGATGTAGTCGGATCACGAACCACTTTGACTGTTTCAAAATCAGCGAGCTTTTCATCTAACAGATATGCGTTAAATGGCAACACCTTGCTGTTTTCGGTTCTTACAAAGAATTCGCCCGACTTGTCTAGTACGAAATACTCTGAATCGATATCAGTGGCAGCCAAAGCGCCATAGAACGCTTCTTGCACGACTGCTGTAGATATTGATATCGGGTTATTATACTTATACATCGATATCACAAAATCTTCATTTTCACAATACAGCAAGAATGGTTCACCTGCATTTATCGAAGATGTTGTTTGAGTATAAATTTCACCTTTTTCAGCATCAATTCTGATAACTTCTTCAAGAATTGCATTTTCGGGCAACATATCTTGTGAGATGTCGAACGGGAGGCACAAAGTGGTCCAACCTGCAACATTTTTGCGTTCAAAACTAACGTTTTCGGCAATGAGTGCACCAGAACAAGTTAAATCTTTGCCATCAACCACATGTAGGTTTCTAATAGTGCTTCCGTTGTAGCATACATTAGGCACATCATAGAACTCTTTCATTATGCCTTCGGTCTTAACGGGGAAGAAAATGGTATTGTCAATTGCCTTGCGAGCAGTCATATCAAGATAT
>JAFPCM010000091.1 GCA_017390185.1 Muribaculaceae bacterium | reverse complement strand
TATTCTTCCGCAAAGACATCTATGCTACTGCCTGTATTGCCGGCGGTATCGTGTATTGGGTAATAATGGCATTGGGTGGCAGCGACATCTTTCAACAAATATGTTGCGCCGCAACAGTCATCTTGCTCCGCGTCTTTGCCGTAAAATATAAATGGGAGCTTCCACGATTAAAACTTGACGACAAACGATGATTGACCGCAAGACAGCACTACAGATTATAAAATATGGCTTGGTCGGCGTATTCAACACACTGCTGACTCTCGCCACCATCTACATTTGCAAGTCGCTCATAGGCATCTCGCCCATGGTGTCAAATGTCATTGGCTACATTGTGGGCCTCATCAACTCTTTTATTTGGAACAAAAATTGGGTGTTCCGCTCCGACAAGGGCTATACCCGCGAAGCCGTTAAATTTGCCGTAGGATTTGGCGCATGCTTTGCGCTGCAATTTGTTATAGTTTACACATTGTCCTACCACAGTGCGCTCGGTACAATGTTGTGGCACATTGGTCCTATTGCCATCAGCGGCTACGGACTTGCCACCCTCATCGGCATGGTATTCTACACCGTTGCCAACTTCCTTTACAACCGCTTTGTGACATTCCGCTAAAAACGACACAAGCCCCGGATTTTCCGAGGCTTGGGCTGTTATATATATTGTTGTCTCTTACTCGTCGTTACCAACAGCCTGCAACGACACCGACACACTGTTGACATAGTCATTAAACGCCTGCTTGTAACTTTCACTCACAGGAATGTATTGGTTGCCAAACACGATGCGATTGCGCTCCACAACTTTTATTTTTGTGGTGTTTACGATAAACGAGCGGTGCACGCGCAAAAACTTTGATGTGGGCAGATATTTTTCAAGCGCCTTCATGCTCATAAGCGTCATGATGCTCTTTTGCTCGTTTTCGAGATATATCTTAACATAGTCTTTCAAGCCCTCAATATAAACAATGTCTTTGATGGGCACTTGCACCAACTTATATTCGCTCTTGACCATGATATACTCGCGACGGTCGATTTCGACATTAGCCTGACTATTGAGTTCACACCATTGCAACGCCTTGTTTGCAGCACCCACAAAATCCTCATAACTGATGGGTTTGAGCAAATAGTCGAGCGCATTTACCTTATAGCCCTGCAACGCATAGGCATCATAGGCAGTAGTGAACACCACACGGCAATTCGCAGGCACTACGCGCGCAAACTCCACTCCGTTGAGTTGCGGCATCTCAATGTCGAGAAACACAATATCAACATTCTCGTCCAAAATTGTTTTTATAGCATCTTGTGCCGACGAGAAAACGCCCACAAGGTCCATAAACGGAGTCTTTTCGACATAAGACGCAATTAATTGAGCGGCCAAAGGCTCGTCATCTACTACGCAACAACGTATATTAGTCATATCCTTAAATTATTCTTTGTTTAAGTTTATTTTCATCTTGACAGCAAATGTCATATCAGTATTTTCAATCTCAAGTCGCGCATTGTGACCGTAAAGCAGTTCCAATCGACGGCGCAGATTTTCTAGACCTATACCCTGACCTTCCTCGCTAACAGCTTTGTGGTAGTTAAAGGTGTCACAACACACAAT
>JAFPCM010000090.1 GCA_017390185.1 Muribaculaceae bacterium | reverse complement strand
CGCATTATCAACTTCATCGGCAAGGATAACATCGTGTTCCACTGCATCGTGTTCCCTGCCATGTTGAGTGCCTACGGTGACAACTTCCAATTGCCCGATAACGTGCCTGCCAACGAATTCCTCAACCTCGAAGGCGACAAAATATCAACATCACGCAACTGGGCAGTGTGGTTACACGAATACCTCGTTGACTTCCCCGGCAAGCAAGATGTATTGCGCTATGTATTGACAGCCAATGCGCCCGAGACCAAGGACAACGACTTCACTTGGCGCGACTTCCAAGCGCGCAACAACAACGAACTTGTTGCTATTCTCGGTAACTTTGTGAATCGTGCGATTGTGCTCACTCACAAATATTTCGGTGGCAAAGTACCTGCAGCCGGCGAGCTTCAAGATGTCGACAAAGCGGCATTTGCCGAATTGGCCGAAATCAAAGCATCGTTGAGCGCTAACCTCGACACATTCCACTTCCGCGAAGCATTGAAAGATGCTATGAACATCGCTCGTCTTGGCAACAAATATCTCCAAGAAACAGAGCCTTGGAAATTGGCGAAAACCAACATGGCACGTGTGGAAACAATCCTCAACGTAGCACTCCAAATTTGTGCTAACATAGCTATTGCATTCGAGCCATTCTTGCCTTTCATGTCGGCAAAACTTTCAAAAATGCTCGGTATTGAAAAACTTGATTGGAACACCCTCGGCGCAAGCGATATCCTCGCTGCCGGAGCCGGAATCGCTCCTGCCGAATTGCTCTTCGAAAAAATCGAAGATGCCGCAATCCAAGCTCAAATCGACCGTCTTGAAAAGACAAAAGAAGATAACAAAATAAATAGCTGGACACCTGCACCTCAACAACCCGATGTTGACTTCGACACATTCATGAAGCTCGACATTCGTGTGGGCACAGTGCTTGAATGTCAAAAAGTGCCTAAAGCCGACAAATTGCTCCAATTCCTCATCGACGATGGTGGCGAAAAACGCACTATCGTATCGGGTATCGCCAAATTCTACGCGCCCGAAGATTTGGTGGGAAAACAAGTGTGCTTCGTGTCAAACTTCGCTCCTCGCAAGCTCAAAGGTGTTCTCTCTCAAGGCATGATTCTCTCGGCTGAAAATGCCGATGGCTCATTGGTTGTGATTGGCCCTACCGGCCCTGTCGCTCCTGGCGCTCAAGTAAAATAATCACCTCATATCTCTCCCCTATGACAAAGCAGAGTCGCAAACCGCATATTCTCATTATCTACACCGGTGGTACTATCGGGATGATTGAAAATCCCGATACCCACTCGTTAGAGCCTTTTGACTTCACGCACCTCATCGACAATGTGCCTAAAATCAAAATGCTCGACTATAACATCGACAACATCCAGTTTAACCCTCCTATCGACTCAAGCGATATGAGCCAAAAACATTGGGTGGAGATTGCTCGACACATAGAGGAGAATTTCGACCGCTTCGACGGCTTTGTTGTGCTTCATGGCACAGACACGATGGCCTACACCGCCTCGGCGCTGTCATTTATGCTCGAAAATTTGCATAAACCGGTCATCATCACCGGCTCACAATTACCTATTGGTGAGGTGCGCACCGACGGCGAAGAAAACCTCATCACCGCCCTACAAATAGCAGCTGCAACCGATGCCAATGGCGACCCAATGGTGCAAGAAGTGGCGATTTTGTTTGAAAACTATTTGTGGCGTGGCAACCGCTCCACAAAGATGAGCGCCGACAACTTCAACGCATTCAAAAGCAACAACTACCCTTCGTTGGCTAAAATTGGCCTCGGCATTCACTTCAACGAAGAAGCCCTTTGGCGAGTTCAAGCCAAACGCCCTCTAAATGTGCAGTATGGCATGGATACCTCAGTGATGGTCATCGATCTTGTTCCGGGCCTCACCGAAGCGATTCTCCGCCACCAACTTGCCACACCCGGCATAAAAGGAATTGTGCTTAAGACATTCGGTTCGGGCAACGCCCCCACTGCCGAATGGTTCACCTCGGCCATTCGCGAAGCGGTAGAATGTGGCATCGTAATCCTCAACGTGACGCAATGTGTAAACGGAGGCGTACATGCTCGCCGTTATGCCACAGGCAACATGCTTGCCGACACAGGCGTTATCTCAGGCCACGACATCACAAGCGAAGCCGCAATAACCAAAATGATGTACCTCTTCGGCCTCGGCCTCGCCCCCCAAGATGTACGCCGCTACCTCTCATGCTCGCTTTGTGGTGAGATGTCGATATAAGACTGCACGCTTTTACAACAAAAGCATAAGTAAAATCCAACAACACAAACGACTTAGGAATAAGGGAAACGCCTTTTCGAAAAGGAATGACATTGTTATATTTTCGTTTTTAGGATTGTTTTCACCGTTTCATTATTGTGCATTAAATATTTTTTATTTACATTTGCACACTAATTTAAAATTTCATTTAATTCATTCTAAATACAGCATTTATTCTCATTATGAAAAGCCTTAGTATTAAGCACCTTCTCGCAATTGCAGCAATAGCTTGTTGCTCAGTAAACCTTTTTGCAAACAACACAAAAGTAATCGAGCCAAACGTCAGTGTTAATGCACAAAAAGCATCAATCAAATCTACTAAAGTAGAGTGCTCCGGTGATATTCAGATACCCGATTCAATTACTGAAAACAGCACAAAATACCCTGTTACCGAAATTACCGATGGTGCATTTTTCAAACACAACAAAATCACATCTGTTATAATCCCCGGCACAGTTGAATTTATCGGACCAAAAGCGTTCCATGCTTGCAACCGTCTCAAATCAGTAACATGCTCAAACCCCATTCCTCCCTATTGCATCGAAGCTTTCAGTAACAAAGCAAATATGACCCTATATGTGCCTTCAAAAAGCATAAATCTTTATCGAAATGCCGATGAATGGAAAGAATTTGGGTCAATACTCCCTATAAAGAACAGCTCTAAAGTTGCAAAAAAAGAAGGCAATAAAAACAAAGCTGACAAAAACAAGTCTAAATCAAAAAAGGATTCTAAGAAAAAAGACTCCAAGAAAAAATCTTCAAAAGATAACAAGAAAAAGAAATCATCATCTAAGAAAAAACAGTCTAACAGCAGAGACTAATATCTCTTTAAAACTTTCACAATATAAACTCACAAGCAATATTAGACATT
>JAFPCM010000089.1 GCA_017390185.1 Muribaculaceae bacterium | reverse complement strand
TAATTTATTTAGCAGTAAGTATATAAAACTTGAGGTTGTTTCTTTGGGATTTGTGATTTTTGACGGATTCTTTTCGGTGTCATCTGGCTTTCGTAATCGGCTTTTTGGCGCTACTGCAAACCTCAAATGAGACAACCTTTTTTGGTGAAACGGAATTTGCCGTGAGGCGAGTTCCGTTTTTTGCTGTTGGAGCGTGGGGTTGGTGTCCACACTTTGTTCACGATGTTGGGGCGAGGTAGTCAGAGAAATCGAAAGGGTGAGATACTCAAATAAGTGCACTTGTTGTGTCCGGGCTGGAATAGGGATATCTGTGCGATTTGTCGTGTCTTTTCGCTCGCGGTGAAAAATAATCAAGTAAACTTGTTATTTCTCGCTCGCTAATTTTTGTATCGTTGCGATAAATCGCGAAGATACTTTCGCTCGCTGTGAAAAATAATCAAGTAAACTTGTTATTTCTCGCTCGCTAATTCGTATCTTTGCAGTAAATAAACCTAAGTAATACCTGAAATCATTATGATATTTTTGTCGACGACTCCATTGGTGACCAACCCGGTGCTGATATTTTTTATCGTGCTGGCCATCATTTTGCTGGCGCCGGTGATTCTAAACCGTTTCAAAATCCCCCACATTATCGGGCTTATTGTGGCCGGCATTGTTGTCGGCCCTTATGGCTTTCATGTCCTTGCCTATGACATGAGTTTTGAACTTTTTGGCAAGGTGGGGCTGCTTTATTTGATGTTCCTCGCGGGGATTGAGATTGATATGTATCACTTGAAACTCAATTTCAAACGCGGACTTGTGTTTGGTGTGCTCACTTTTATGCTGCCTATGATTATCGGTACGCTTGCGAGTGTTTATTTGCTCGGCATGGAGTGGGTGACATCGTTGCTGCTTGCGTCAATGTATGCTTCTCACACACTGATTTCTTATCCTGTGGTGGCACGCTTTGGTATTAGCAAAAACCCGGCGGTGATGATTGCCATTGTGGGTACGATCATTGCTGTTATTGGTGCGTTGCTTGTGCTTGCGGCTGCAGTAAATGTGCACCATACCGGTGTGTTTAATGTGAGCGACTTGCTGTGGTTGCTTGGCCGATTGGCTATTTATTGCACAGTGATGTTGATCGTTTATCCGCGCGTTACCCGATGGTTTTTCAAGAATTTCAGCGATAAGGTAACGCAGTTTGTTTATATCATGGCATTGGTGTTCTTGGCATCATGGTTTGCACAGGCAATCGGCTTGGAGGCTGTGCTTGGCGCGTTCTTTGCCGGATTGGTGCTCAATCGTTTCATACCCAATGCCTCGCCGCTGATGAGTCGCATCGAGTTTGTGGGAAATGCGATATTCATACCCTATTTCCTGATTGGTGTGGGAATGATGATAAACACGCGAGTGATAGCCAATTGGGACACTATAGTTGTTGCTCTTAATATGATAATAGTGGCAATAGTTGCCAAATGGCTTGCGGCGTGGTTTGCCCAAAAGATTTATCGCATGGGTGGCGACGAGCGCAAAGTGTTGTTTGGCCTGACAACGGCACACACTGCAGTTGCTCTTGCCGTTGTGACAATCGGCTACAATTTGCATTTGATGGACGAAACGGTGCTCAACGGCACAGTGTTGATGATTCTTGTGACTTGTGCCATTGCTCCGATAGTGACTTCGAGCGCGGCTGCACGCATCAAAATCAAGATGCTCGAAGAGGGCGAAAGCAAGGCCGATGTGTCGCGCCGTCAGTTGGATACCAACACTTTGATACCTGTGGCAACCCCCATGGCAGCACAGCCGTTGGTGGAGTTGGCGTTGTTGATGCGTGGCGTGAGCGGTCGTCAAAACATATATGCACTGCACGTTCGCAACGATAATAGTTCGAAATCGCGTGCGCTTGGTCGCAGCTCTCTTGAACAGGCACAGAAAGCGGCGGCGAGTGTCGATGCATCAATCACGACGATTGAACGCTATGACATGAGTACGCCCATCGGTATCCTCAACACTATCGAGGAGCGTGACATCACCGATGTAATATTGGGTATGCACCGCAAGTCGTTGGTAATCGATAGCTTTTTCGGTCCCAAGATTGAGCACTTGCTCAAAACGACCAATAAGATGCTGCTGATTTCGCGTTGCTATGTTCCGCTCAACACCATCACGCGCATTGTGGTGTCGGTGCCTCCCAAGGCACAATATGAAACCGGATTTCGCCGTTGGGTGGTGAAGGTCGGCAATTTGGCCCTCGAAATAGGTTGCCGATTGATATTCTGTTGCCATCCCGAAACCCGTCCTCTCATCAGGGGTGTGTTGCATAGCGAACGATTGGAAATCAGGAATGAATATCGTGATGTGGAGCAGTGGGACGACTTTGTGTTGCTTGCCAATCGCATTCTTGACGATGATTTGCTTGTTGTGGTGAGTGCGCGTCGCACCTCGGTGTCGTTCTCGGCCGATATGGATTCTATCCCCGGTTTTGTGCAGCGATATTTCTCGCACAATAATCTCATAGTGTTGTATCCTGAGCAATTTGGCGAAGAGGATAAGTTGACAACATTTGTCGACCCGTTGTCAACCGATATGAACTTGGCTCCGTTGTCGATATGGATGCGAATTAGCGAATGGTATCGTAGTGTGGTGACCAACCGTCGAAATAAAAAGAATATTGATTTATAAATATAAAAAACGAATTTAAAAAATATGATGAGTAGTGCTCTTGCGGCCCTGATAGGGTTATGTTTATCAATTGTGTTGATTATCAAAAAAGTGTCGCCGGTGTTCAGCCTTATGCTTGGCGCGGCAGTTGGCGGCTTGTTGGCAGGCTGGGGACTTGAACAGACTGTTGCCGAGATGTTGTCGGGCGTGAAGGATATCACTCCCGCGATTGTTCGCATTATCGCAGCCGGTGTGTTGACCGGTATGTTGGTGAAAACGGGTGCGGCATCAACAATTGCCAAGAGCATTATCAAGGCGTTGGGTCAACGCTACATTTACTTGGCACTTGCCTTGTCGGCATTGATATTGACCGCCATGGGTGTGTTTATTGATGTGGCTGTTATCACAATTGCCCCTATTGCGATTATTACAGGTAGCAAGTTGCGCTTGTCAAAGTTCAAATTGTTGCTTGCCATGATTGGCGGCGGTAAGTGTGGAAACATTATTTCGCCCAACCCCAACACCATAATCGCGGCCGAAAATTTTGATGCACCGCTTTCATCGGTGATGGGAGCAGGTATCTTGCCAGCCATCGTCGGCTTGTTGGTGACAGTGTTTGTTATTGTTCCGCTCATGCCCAAAGGCGATTTGATGGAAAGCGACCACACCGACGAAGATGATGAAAAATTGCCTCCGTTGTGGTTGAGTTTGCTCGGCCCTATTGTGACAATTATTCTCCTCGCATTGCGCCCCATTGCTGGCATCGTGGTTGACCCGATGATCGCATTGCCCGTTGGCGGTATTGTGGGTATCTTGGCCACAGGCAACTGGAAAAATATGGCAAGTTGCTTGACATATGGTTTGGAAAAAATGTCGGGTATCGCAATCTTACTTGTCGGCACAGGCACATTGGCCGGTATCATCAAAGCCTCATCAATCAAAGATGTGCTTGTTGGAATGCTCGAAGGTTGGAGCAATGGCGGAACATTCATGGCACCTATCGCAGGTTCGCTCATGTCGGCAGCAACGGCATCGACCACAGCCGGCGCAACCATTGCATCGGCATCATTTGGCGATGCGATTGTGGCAGCAGGAGTGGCAGCAGTGTGGGGTGCGGCAATGATTAATGCCGGTGCGACCACACTCGACCATTTGCCCCACGGCTCATTCTTCCACGCAACAGGCGGCTCAATGGGCTTCAGCGTGAAAGAGCGATTGAAACTCATTCCCTATGAATCGTTGGTGGGTTTTGTTCTCGCAATTTGCAGTGTAGTGACATATATGATTTTGAATTAATAAAACTTGAAAATATATAAAGAAATGCGCAAAATAGTAGTAGCGTCCGATTCGTTCAAAGGCTCGTTGTCGTCGACTGATGTGGCAAACAGTGCCGAACGAGGAATCAAAGAGGTGTTGCCTCAATGTGAGGTGGTAAAAGTAAATGTTGCCGATGGCGGCGAAGGCACGGTCGACGCGATTGTTGACGCTCTCGGCGGCACTATTGTCACCGTTGAGGTCAGCGACCCGCTTGGCCGCAAAATTGAGGCTCAATATGGTATTGCCGGCGAAGTCGCTATTCTTGAGATGGCATCGGCAAGCGGATTGCCGTTGTTGAAGGTCGAGGAGCGCAATCCGTTGTTGACATCGACACGCGGAACGGGCGAAATGATTATGGACGCCATTGCCCGCGGATGTCGCAAATTTTTGGTGGGCATTGGCGGCAGTGCTACCAACGATGCCGCAACCGGCATGCTTCAGGCCATGGGCTACCGTTTCCTTGATGCGCAAGGCAACGAGATAGCTGAGTGTTGTGGCGGCCGTCTCGAAGATATCGCAACCATCGATGACAGTCAAGTGTCGGCAGCTGTGAAAGAGTCGCAGTTTACTGTGGCATGTGATGTTGACACCCCATTCTGTGGTCCCGAAGGTGCAGCCCCCGTGTTTGCTCCGCAAAAAGGTGCTGATGAGGCATTGGTGCGCCGGCTTGACGAAGGAATGGCCTCGTTTGCCCGCGTGATTGAAGAAAAATATAATATAAATATAGTGCCTGTAGCCGGTGCCGGTGCCGCCGGTGGCATGGGTGGCGGTTTCCGTGCCGTGCTCAATGCCGTGCTAAAAAAAGGTATTGACATGGTGCTTGATGCAATCGGTTTTGATGCCACAATCAAAGGAGCCGACTTGGTGATAACCGGCGAGGGTAAAGTCGATTTCCAAACAGCCAAAGGCAAAACAGCCGCAGGTGTATTGGCGCGAGCAAAAGCGGCCGGAATACCTGTTGTGGCAATCGGCGGTTGTGTAGAACGCTGCGACAGCCTTGATGCGATGGGATTTGCCGGTGTTTATCCCATTCTCGAGGAGAAAGTGCCCCTTGAAGTGGCGATGCAACACGACTTTGCCTCGGCAAATGTAACTCGCACAGTGGCGAGAATAGTATCGCAAATGAATTAAGAAAAGTCAAAGTTTTCTTGATACCAATCACGCCCGCGGATTCCGCGGGCGTGTTTATTTATTGGGGTATTTAAAAAGATTTGAAGAGTCCGTAAAAAAAGGTGAGGGACAAAAAAATAAGGGTAGCGATATGCTCCCCTTAATAACCGAGGTTGCCGTAGCCCCCCGATTTTCCGAACCTAATCGGCTTTTGCTCGATGGTATCTAGGCTTTTGCCTAACGTGCCCAAAGAACATTGCAAAGTTAATGAATAACTTATAAATGCACAATAGGGTTTATGTAGTTGAGTGGTTTTATGGGGAGTATCGCTCGTGGGCTCGCTTCGCTCAGCCACGGTTATTGTTGTCGCACCTTTCTGGAGCATTCCTACAAATATCTGACAGGACTTGCTGGAGCGGTAGCGTGAGAATTAATGGGGCAAAAAAAAAGATGCCGTGACGGGCACGGCATCTTTGTGTGAGATGATGTATACGAGGGTTTATCTAATAGCGAGTTTTGTGGTGATGCGAGAGCCGTCGGCGAGGGTTGCCACTGCAACATAGATGCCGGGGTTGATGGCTGTAGCATCGATTTGCTCGTTGGCTTGTGCAACAACAGCGCCTGTCATTGCCACGAGGGTGATATTGGCTGCTTGTGCGCCTTCAACTGCGATAACGCCGTTGCTCATCACGATTGATGCGTCGTTGTTTGCCACAATGTCGTCGATGCCCGAGGGTGCTGTTGCGGTGTATTTGGCAACACCTTGTTTGGGAATCAACACCCAAAGGTGCACTTTGTTGTTTTCAACTTGAGCGAGAGCTGTTGAAATAAATGTGCTATTGCTCACGCCTGATGAGCCGAGAACAGGGAAACTCTTGATTTTTGTAGCCGAAGCTTCACCTGCAGTAGTGTTGATTAGATTGAGGTAGCCTTGTTGAATAGTTGTTGTGTAAGAAACGGCTGCTGCGAGTGAGAATTGTCCGAATGAGAATGGTGTGTAGCAAGAGCCATACATGTTGTTGTCGAGAGCGGCTGGTGCCAATTGACGAATGAGTGTTCCGGTAGATGAGAATAATGCGGGGTAACCGTTTTTGCCGGTAGCCCAGAATGTGCCGTCGTTGTTGGCTTTGATTTCAATGATTGCAAATCCGCCACCGATGTTGTAGGCGTTGCCGTTTGCGTCTTTGAGAATAATCACTTTAGGTGATGGTGAAGCGACGCCATTGGTAACGGTGTAAATAATCACTTGACCTTCATATCCGGTATTGGAAGCAAAATAAAGTTTGCCGTTTGCAAGAGTTCCCGAAGCACTCATCAAGTCGCCTGAACGAACTCCGTGGTTGGTTGTTTCAAGAACGAGTGATGGAGTAGCTGTGTCGCTGCTCCAGCTGTAGACGCGAAGAGCGCCTGTCGCACTTGTTGCGAGATTGCAGGCAACGATTGTGCCGCCCATATTTGCCACTGATGACAACATATATAATTCTTTTGCGATGCCTGTGGTGTTAAGAGATCCAGTCATAGCGCCAGTCATAGCGTTGACTATGCGGATATAACCGCAACCGTTGTCGGTGTCGCGTTGCACAACATAGAGTTTGTTGTCTTTCAATGCCATGTTGCGAGTCATGTCATTTGAGGGGTTCATCCAAGATGTAGATGTTCCGTTAGCTGCCGAGTAGCACCAATCGGTAGTAAAGCTGTTGGGGACAGCAGATGGTGTAGAAGGCGTAGAAGGCGTAGAAGGAGTGTCGCTGCCACCGGTGTTGTCGCCGGTGAGTGTACCGGTGCAGTTGATTTCGATGCGTTTCATGTTAGTGCCAGAACCACTTTGCACGGCGATGTAACCTGAGTATGAACCTGCTGCGAGAGCAGTGTTGAGCGACACTGAGATTGTACCTCCTGTATAGTCGTTCCATGTAGACGATTTTGTCACCTTGAACGCCGCTGAACTGCTATTGACATAGATGATGTCGCTAAGGTTTTGACCTGTAATCGTTACTGATGTTCCGCGAGGAGTGCTGCCGCAAGCTGCAGAAAAAGTCAATGAAGTTTTGCTGGCGGTGAGAGAAGGAGTGGTTGTGGGGGCGCTACCCATCATTTGGGTGTAAAGGTTCAAGATTTTAGAACCATAGGTCGTAGCCGAAGCCCATTTGCCGCCGAGGTCTTCCCAGTTGGGGGCGCAACCACGGGTAACATATTTAAAACGGGGGTCGATGAGGGTTTCGCCCGCTGGAATTGCTTTGGTGCAAGCATAGGCATAGAGGTGTTGGATTTGTGCGGTAACACCTTCTTTGACGGTTGAGAATTGGCAACCTTTTTGGCCTAATTGAGTAACGCCAAGACCGCAATAGTTGTGGTCGTCGGGGGTAACTGCGGTACCTCCGGTGTATTTAAACCAACCGGTTTCAACAATTGATTGGCAGAGAGCAATGTCGCCACGAAGACCATATTTGGCCGAAACGGCGATGAACTGTTCTGCGATTTCGCGGTCAAAAGAACTGTTTTGGGCTCTTACGAAATTGTAAAGCTGGTCGACAGTAGCTTCGTTTGTACCTAAAATGGGCGTTGCAGCAAACATTGCAACGAATAGGTTCAAAAGAAAAGTTGAGATAAAAAATCGTTTCATGAGATATGTTAGGTTAAGTTAATTATTAGCACATATTAGGGCAATTTAAAAAACAATGCAAAGTAAGCAATTTTTTGTGAGAAAACCGTTATTTCAAGGGTGTTTATGTATATAAAAAAGCGAGGTTTCTCCAATTTTTAAGGAGAAACCTCGCTAAGAGTATTGTAGAGGGTTGTTATTTGGCTACTTTTTCGAGCCATTTAACCATTCCAAGCATTACGCCCATTGAGATGAGACATACTACGAGGAACACTGTCCAGCATTGCCAGATGGGAATTGCGTTGTACATGAGAGGGCCAATCCACAAGAGCAAGTTACCAACAGCAGTAGCACCGAGCCACAAACCTTGGCAAAGACCTTGCAAGTGCTTGGGAGCAATCTTTGACACGAACGACAAACCGAGGGGAGAAATGAACAATTCGGCAACGGTCAAGAAGAAGTAGAGGGCGATAAGTACCCATGCACCTGCTTTAACTTGTTCGGCAACGGGGAGTGCGCGATAAGCGTCGGCCGAGGGATAGTTCATATACAATGAGTATGCCGCCAAGAACAAGTAGGCAAGACCGGCGATGAGCATACCGATTGCAATTTTTCGGGGAGTTGATATTTCTTTGCCTCGTTTAGACAATGCACCGAAAATCCACATTACAACGGGAGTGAGCACAATCACGAAGAACGGGTTAACTGCTTGCCAAATTTCGGGAGCAATGGTTGTTGTGTCAACGAAGTCGCGAGCGAACAATGAGAGAGAAGTACCGTTTTGGTGGAATGAGAACCAGAAGAAGATAACCACGCCAAGCACAGCGAGAAGTGCATAGATGCGTTGTTTGATTTCTTGAGCCATGGCTTTCTTTTCTTCAGCTGTGTATTCAACAGTAGCAGCAGCTTCTTTTTTTCCGGGGGTGGGGTACATCTTTTTAGTAACGATGAACACGATCAAAGAGATGAACATTGCTGCAACAGATGCCATGAATGAGTAGTGGATACCTTCGTTAAAGATTTGGAGGTATTTGCCACAAGATTCGGCCATATTGGCGATGTTGCCGCCACATTCAGCCATGAGGGCTTGCAAGTTAGAGAGGTTGGCCATAGCTTCACCTTCGGCAAGGAATTGGTGGCAAAGCGCGGGAAGACTTGCGTTGTAGGTCATTGCGTGTGATTCGAGCCACCAGCTTCTCAACAAGGGAGCAACGAAGGGTGCGATGAGACCACCGATGTTGATGAATACATAGAAGATTTGGAAGCCAGAGTCGCGTTGGCTTGAATACTTGGGATCGTCATACATTTGGCCCACGATTGCTTGCAAGTTGCCTTTAAACAAGCCGTTACCAAATGCGATGAAGAACAATGCCACGCAAGTGAGAACGAGCAAAGATGTTGAGTTTTGAGCAGTCGCGAGGATGGGAATTGACAAAGCAACATAACCCAAAGCCATCACGATGAGACCAGCCATGATGGTACCTTTGTAGTTTTGAGTTTTGTCGGCAATGAAACCGCCAGCCAAGCTCAATACATAGATACCGGCATAGAAGAATGAATAGATTAACGAACTTGTTTCTTCGCTAACGCCAAATTTAGAACATAAGAACAACACGAGCACGGCGTTCATGATGTAATAACCAAAGCGTTCGCCCATATTGGCAAGGGCGGCAGGAATAAGTCCTTTGGGATGGTTTTTAAACATAATCTAAATTGTTTTATGATGTTAGTAATTAATTGAATTTCCGTTTTTGAGGTTTAGATGCTACCTTTGGCTTTAAATGCGAGGGCATACATCTTGATTTGTTTCACCATTGCCACGAGTCCGTTGCTGCGGGTTGGCGAAAGGTGTTCGGCGAGGCCGATTTTCTCAACAAAGTAAAGATCGGCATTGATGATGTCGTCAGGGCTTTGTCCCGAAAGCACTTTGATGAGCAATGAGATGATGCCTTTCACTATGATGGCATCGCTATCGGCGGTGTAAACCACCTTGCCGTCGTTCATTTCGGCGTTTAGCCACACGCGGCTTTGGCAACCTTCGATGATGTGAGAGGGAGTTTTATACTGCTCGTCGATGGCGGGGAGGGCGTTGCCAAGGTCGATGATGTAGGCATAGCGGTCCATCCAATCCTCGATGTCGCAGAATTCTTCAATGATTTCGTCTTGTATCTGGTTGATAGTCATTGTTAATGATTATTTTTCGTTATATATGGTGTTAATAACCGTTTGTCCCACTGCTTTGAGCGAGTTGCGGTCAATTGATTTCATGTCGTCGTTGAGTGTGTGCCATGTTGACGGGAATGAGCCTGTGGCAGGGTTGGCACATTCAATAATATCGATGCAGGGGATACCTGTCGCATTGATGTGGAAATGATCGTCGGTCACGGCGCCTCGTTGGGTGTTGATGAAGATATTGCCATATCCGGCGGCATTGGCTGTTGCCCACACTTTGTTCACGATGTTGGGCGCGAGGTAGTCAGAGAAGCCTTCGCGGTAGAAACGGGCATCAAGTCCGCCGACGATATCGAGCAAGATGCCATAGATTGGACGGTTTGTCGCGTCATAAGGCATGTTCTTAACCCAATATTGAGTGCCGAGACACCACGAATTATCGTCGCCGCCAGTGTTGCCATAGTCTTCGGCATCGGTAAACAGCAGGTCGACTCCCACCGAAGGCGCTTGCAACGAGAGGTTGCGAGCTATTTCAAGCAAAACGCCAACGCCACTGCCGCCGTCGTTAGCCCCGGGTATAGGCATTTTGTGCTTGGCAGGATCGGTTTCGGCATCGGCCCAAGGGCGAGTGTCCCAATGGGCGAGTAGTAGAACGCGTTTTGTCGCGTTAGGATTATATTGCGCAAAAATGTTGATAATAGGCAAGCGATCGCCATTAAAGGCTTTGAGGGTGGTTTGCTGTTCAATAATGGTGTCGGCCTTGAACTGTTTTAGTTGGCTTACAATCCATTGCGCACAATTTTTGTGGGCTGATGTTCCTGGCACGCGAGGTCCGAAATCGACTTGTGCAGCCACGAAATTATAGGCGCTGTCGGCATTGAACTGCGGATATGAGGCAGCAACAACCTGCTCGGCAGTGCGGTTGTCGACATTGGCCGAACCGGCATTGCAGGCGGTTGCAATAATGCTCATAATAAGTAATGCTATTAACTGAATTTTCATATACATATTATTCCAATCTCCAAAGATACAAAAAACTTGTGGAATAACGGCAGATATTGCTGAAAATTGAGGTGATTAGCGATGTGGAAGGGTGATTGCGCGGTCTAACTGCGAGATAGGGTTTTGGTGTGGGTGATGCACTCGGGCACTTCTTTGAGGTAGTGGGTCACATAGATGAGAGTGAGTCGGTCGCGGCGAGTGAGGTGGTTTATTATAGCTCGAATGCTGCGTTTGCGCGCCATGTCAAGTCCGTGCAAAGGCTCGTCGAGAATGAGCAATTCGGGCTGTTTGATGAGCGTGCGTGCAAGTAGTGCGAGGCGTTGTTCGCCGGTAGACAAGGTGTTAAAGCGTCGATCGGCGAGGTGCTCGATGTGCAAGATGTTGAGCCAGCGGAGGGCTTCGGCATGTTGCTGGGGCGTAACGCGTCGAAAATCGCCGATGGTGTTGTTGAGCCCTTGTGCCACCATTGACACTACATCGCTTGTGGCGTTGAAATAGAGGTGCATTTCGGGCGAAATGTATCCGATGCGGCTCTTGATGTCCCAAATTGTTTCGCCGGTACCTCTTTTGTTGTCAAATAGTGTGATGTCGTTGCTATAACCTTGTGGATTGTCGGCATTAACGAGGCTGAGGAGCGTAGATTTGCCCGATCCGTTAGGACCCGACAATGCCCAGCATTCGCCGGCTTTTACAGTCCACGAAACATTGTCGACAATGGTTCGGTTGCCATATTTCACCTTGCAGTTGTTGAGATTAAGCACGGTTGAGGTGTTGGGGTTAACGGGAGTGTGGCGTTTGGGCAGACTGTCGATGTCGATTGCGTAGTCAAACAGATGTGCGAGATTGTTGCGAAAGGTGTCGATGTCGCCGCTACGGTTTATGGGCTGACCGATTACAAGGTTGTTGACCGGAATAACGGTAGTCGTGGCGGGATGAATGTCGACGGTGTTGCAGAGCAGCATAATGACATTGACTCCTTGTGCCGTTATTTCGGTAATGGTCTGGTCAAGCATTTGTCGCGATGCACTGTCAAGACCGATGTAGGGGTTGTCGAGAATCAACACTTGCGGCAAGTCAAAAAGCAAGTTTATGATGAGCAGTTTGCGCAATTCGCCACTTGACAGGTAGTTGATGCATTTGTCATCAACATCGATGAGGCGCAATCGTTTGCAGAGTTCTTTCCATCGGGGTGAAAGTGCTCGTTGTCCCATGATTTGTGCTACTGTGGGCACTTCATCGTTCATCATTGACTCAAATCGTTGCTGATAGTAGGCTACCGACAGCCCGGCAAGCGAGTGAATGTCATAAAACTCGATGCTGCGAATGGTCATTTTGTCGGCTTCACCTTTGAGTCGGTTGGTGCAAATGTTCCAACCTTTTTCAAGGATGCGACCGAGCGTTGATTTGCCCGATCCGTTTGGCCCTATAATGGCTGTGATGCCGCGGGGAATGGTTATGTGGTGGGGGTTTTGCAGTTTAACCCCTTGGTATTGCAGAGTGTCGCTAACGAGTTGGATCATAACTTAAAGCATTGCCGATATGAGGAATGTTACACAGTAAAAAAGCATGAGCATGGCTGTCATGCCGAGCATGGGATTAAGTTTGCGACCCTCAAAACGCTTGATGCGTGTCCATAAAATGAAGTGCGCTATCAGGTAGATGGCTGGGAAAACGAGAGTCCATAGCGGCATTCTTCCCCATGCCGATACCATTGCGTTCAGAGCCAAGATGCCATTGAGCAGATAGATGGTGACAACAGCTTTGCCGCCAAGAATCACGGCGAGGGTGTGTTTGCCCACTTTTACATCGTCAAATCGGTCGCGGTAGTTGTTGACAATCAGCACATTTGCGCCCATAAGTCCAGCGGATAAAGAGCCGAGCAACACTTGTGCACTCCATTGCTGAGTCATCAGGTAGAAAGTGAAATTGACGGGAATGATGCCGAAGAAAAATATCACGGCAAGTTCGCCAAGTCCGTGGTGTGACAATGGGTATGGTCCCGAGCTGTATGCAATAACGCCAACGGCTATGAGTGCGCCAACAATGATGAGCCACCACCCGCTGAATGCGATAAGCGAGCAACCTATAATACACGCTAATGCGAGAGTGCCGTAGGTGGCAAGTTTCATGGCTCGAGGGGTGATGTCGCCTTCGGTAACTCCGCGGCGGTGTCCTTCGCGACCTTTGCGGTCAAGTCCGCCTTTAAAGTCATAATATTCGTTGGCAAAGTTTGATGCAATTTGTGCCAGCACGGCAAATGCAAGGCATAGCCAAGCCGGAGTCATGTCATAGTCGGGGCGTTGAATGGCATAGGCAATAGCGAGAATTACGCCAGCGATTGAAACGGGCAGTGTGCGCAATCTCATTGCTTCTATCCAATGCTTTATCTTTTTCATATAAGGTGGTTTATTGTTCAGGCGATGTGTTTTGCAAGCCAAAGCATCGAATTATTGCTTGGCGAATGCGAACGGCATCGGCACTATTGCTTTTGAGGATTTTGAACACTTTGTTGCTATATCCTTTGAGTCCGCCTTTGATTTGGCATATTTGCAACAGTTGGCTTGCCGCAATCATAGACTTGCGGTTGTATACACGCAGAATGTCGCGGTAGCGGCGTTCGGTAACATAGCGTTTGAATTCATCGCACAAGCGATTGTAGGTGGTGCGTGGTTGTGGTTGCAGTTCGTCGGCGAGGTTACGCAAGTGGTCTTCAAGCGAGTCGATATCGGGGAATTTTTGGTCGATGCGCACAGTGACAAGGCGTTTCACACGGTGGCGTGTGTGCATCAGCGCTTGTTGCTCATAGTCATTGCTGAATTCCTGGATAATGCTGTTCTTTACATGGTTGAAAACCTGATCGGGATTCTTTCCGCAGCGGCGAGCTACGGCAGTGATAACCTCTTCGAGCATAAGAATATTTTCAATTTCAGCGACATTTGGCACATGTATTTTCTTTTCTCTCAGGTATTTTACTTCAGAGTCGGGGCGTCGGTCGCGGTCAACGATGCCATAGGCGTTGAGGTGGTGGAATGCTTTCAGCTCGTTAAATGCGCGAGTGGCCTCAATCACTTTGTCGCAACTGCCCAACGGCTTGACCTGATATTCGGTGAATATGAGAGGGTAAAGTTTTGAGTCGATAGAGTGGCTCTCGTCTCCTTCGATAAATAGCACGGGTTTGCGTGAGCCGATGAGCGCCGAGTAGATGTCATCGGATAGAGCATCGTGAGGCGGAATGATGTCGTAGTCCCAAGTGAAGGTTTTTGCATCAAAATTTTTGACCCACACTACAGAGTTTTCGTGGCGAGTGGCTGCGAAATACAGGTTGTGTGTGGTGTAAACATAGGTGCAGTCGGGGCGTAATTCCTCAATGGCGTTCCACACAGCTCCCACAATTGAAGGGTGCAGGAAAATGTCGGGATCTTCGATGAATACTATGGCATTTTCCATGGCAAAGAGTATTGACACGATGTAGTAAAGCACCGCTTTTTCGCCGTCAGAGAGTTTCATTGACTGATATTTCTCCGAATCAATGAAACGACTGAATGTCAACTCGTTGTTTTCCATCAAAATGGTGTTTTCGGGGAATATCTCTTGCCATTGGCGAATGGCAATGTCCATTTTTGACGGTTGTGCGGGGCCTGTATTGTCGTTGGCGAATTTTCGTGCGATGTGGGTGGCCATTTCGTCGTTGACAAGCATGGCTATGCATCGTTCAAACTCTGACTCGATGTCGTCGCGCATAAACGGTGAGTTTTTAACCGTGTCGAGATAGATGCTGTCGATAGAACCGGGGAGAGTGTTGGGATTGCGCGAGTCGTAAAGCGCGTGTAATGCCGACAGACGAAAAGCCTTGCCTTGCAGCGAGTTGATTAAGTGCTCGGTGAAGCGTGACTTACCCGCACCATTAGCGCCTATGATGATGAGTTGACGAGAATTGTCGTTGATAGCAAGGTTGCTGCCGTCAAACTTTGGAGGGAAGACTAATCGCATGGCATGAGACGTTTTTTAATGAATAAGTAAAGGTAGTAATTATAATTCATAAAACATAATTGTGGCGTCATTATTGTGAATAATATTCCCGCAAACAGGTGTTGCAAGTCCTCTGCTGCTCTTTGCGCGGCATGTGGACACTTGCTAACGCTATTATATTTAGGGAACTATAACTTTGTTGGCACAAAGACAGTCATAACAAACTGATTATTATATCCTCACCCCCTCCGAACTCGCGAGCTCGTTCTGGTACGGTGAGTCTCGCCATCGTGCACCGGCAAGCCGACAAGCACTGCTCG
>JAFPCM010000088.1 GCA_017390185.1 Muribaculaceae bacterium | reverse complement strand
TTTCGCGCCATTGGCTTTCAACGCCTCGACATGCGCCTTGTTGCGGTTGATTAACTCGATTTCCACACCGGCTTTGCTGATAAATGCGCCAAGAATCGTACCTAACGACCCTGCGCCATATATTGCGACTCTCATATTTCTATCTTTACTGTTTCTACTCATTTGGCCCGCCATGCGATGCCAAGCAACTGCAAAAATAGGCATATCGCATTAATTATCGACCGTTTTAAGGAAATTTAATGAGGTAATAACGCCTTTGACCAAACAATTTGCCCCGCCTGTTTGTTGTATTTATGTTTTTAACTAACTTTGTGCCATCACAAACACTTATAACCAATAAATACAACAAACAATATGGAAACAAAAGCAAAAGTTTTAGCAACTATGAAAGAGGCAGGCGAGCCTTTAAACGCAGGCAAAATTGCCGAACTCAGCGGACTTGACCGCAAAGAGGTTGACAAAGCCATGAAAGCGCTCAAAGAAGAAGGCGCTATCGTGTCGCCCGTTCGCTGCAAATGGGCTCCCGCCGAATAATCATCTCATAACACGAAACAACGAGCGATAATCTACCGATTACCGCTCGTTATTATTATGTACTTACGCTATTATTTCACAATCGCATCGATAGCGTGCAAGATGGGGTCGGTGCTCACATTGCTACCTACTGCTTGTCGCATCCACTGATTGGGAGTGAGTCGGCCCAGACGGTAAATTCGGTTTATCTCGGCCGCAAACTGCTCATCGCTGCCACATTTGGCAAAATGCTCTTCGAGTTGATACTCTACGATGTGACCAAACGGATAGTTGGGCAAATACATAGGCGCATTAACCATGTGGGAGTAGCATGCCAATATTGTTGAATTTTTCTCGCCAAGCACCGGAGCATAATACTTGTTCCACACATCGCGTGCGATCTCAATAGTTGCCGCTTTGAGTTGTGCTGCAGTGGCATCGGGGTTGGCATAAAGCCATTGCCACATTTTCATATCGACAAGCGACACACCCATAATTTCATACAAACCCCAGAAAATGTCGAGAGTGGTGTTGTCATCTACATGTTGGTCATAGCCCAACAATCGCAAGTCACGTTTTTGGAACACAAAAGCAAGCGCTTCGGTAAATCCGGTATTGGGAACTCCGCTAAGTGTGAAGTGGTCAATATTATATAGGTCGATGGTCTGCTCTACATTGTGGCCAAACTCGTGCACGGCAATGTTGTAACCTTTGTAGTCCATACCTTCGGCACCGATGCGTGTGCGCAACAACGATTTTTCCCAACGACCGGCAGCACCCCATGCGTGACCGGAACCGCGCGCACCCTCCACCTTGATTTTGCTTGCAATGAAATCGGCATCGGCACTTTCAAAACCGAGCACTCCGAGCATGCGGGGCATGTCTTTTTCAAACGCCTCGGGTGTGGGATATTTTGAGCGAGTTAAAGCTGTGAGTTCGTCTTCCGATATCGCACTGCGGCTCTTGAAACCGTCATACCAAATATCATAGGGGCGCAAGTCTCGACCCAAACGCTTTTTGATGAGTTTAGCCACCTTCTTGACTTGTGGCGATGACACAAGGTTGACAAACAAGTCTTCGATTTCTTGAGGTGTCACCTCCATGCCGCCTTCAAAATTGCGAATGATGCCTGTGGGCTTCTGCGGCTCATATTGGTCGATTTTGACCATCGCCTTGAAGTGACCCAATATGTGTTCATATCGGCGGGCATCTTCAGCCTCAAGCGCAATTTCAACACCGTCGGCATAACTGCGGTTGCTCATAGGAGCCCAATCATACGCAGAATTATTGACCACTGCAGCGGGAATTGTACCGTTAACAATGTGCTCCATTACGCGATAAACCATCTCTTGTTTTTCGCGACCGTTGTCACGGTTGGCATAATTTGACTTAATCTCGTCGCGCAAGTTCCAATGCGACAACAACACCATATCTTCGGGGAACAATCTCTCGCCCTTGTCGGTTAACAAATTGCCCATCATGATATTATAACTTGCGATGTAGTTTTCGGCATCGGCATTTGCTTGACCGGCTTCCTTGTTAAGTTGAGCCGGAACGCGCGATGTGAACATATCGCCCATGCGGGCATAAGCCCACTGAGCACGCGACCAATTTGCACCAAGACTGTTTTTCTCAACGAGAGTGTAATTAGGGAAGTTCAAGATAGTAATAAATGCCACTTTATTCTCATAGAGGTCGTTCCACAAGTGAGAATAGGGGTTGAACGCACTCATTATATAGTCGATGTTTGCAGGCTCGGGACCGGCAAGAATTGTGGGAAGGCTCAACTGCACAGCCACCTGGTTTTGTGTGCCCAGCAGCACTTCATAGTTCTTGCACAATTTTTCAAACAACTCATGTCGCGAAACCGAGTCGGCCACAAAATTTTGAGCCACAAACTCGCCAAACAGCTCAGCCGAGCCGTCGTTTTCGTTCCACAAAGCAGCCACTTGAGCCACACCGCGACTCATCAAATCAGCATCGGCATCGGGATACTGCAGTTTCAGTTGTGCGAGAGCCGCCTCAACCGCGCCATTGTCAATTGCGCGTGCATCAACCTTTTCAGTTCCTGTTACAATCATCATAATTACAGCCACCAAGGCCAATATATTCTTCATACTGTTTAATGTTTTATTTCACAGGCTGCATCAGCAACGATGCATCGCCATAACTCAAAAATCTGAAATCACGGGCAAGGGCAAAGTCATACATCGACTTCCAATCGCCACCCACAAATGCCGACACGAGCAACAACAATGTTGATTGAGGCTGATGGAAATTGGTGATAATACCCTTCACAATCTGATAGTCATAACCCGGAGCGATAATCACACGTGTCGAAGCAATGAGACGGTCGCCACCCTCAGCGTCAATGTGGCGCAAAACCGCTTGCATTGACTCGGCCACGCTCAATCGGGGGTGATTGTCGGCATAGGGATACCATTGTGGCAGCTCGCCACCCCACTCGCCTTGTGACATCATACAACCGATGTGGTAAAGGCTTTCGAGAGTGCGCACCGATGTTGTGCCCACAGCCACCACACGGCGTTGGCTCACGGCAAGTTCTTCTATCAGACTGCGCGACACGGCAATAAACTCGCTATGCATCTCATGTTCGCCAATGCTGTCGCTTTTCACCGGCTGGAAAGTACCCGCGCCAACGTGCAATGTCAACTCACGGCGTTCAATGCCGCGACTGCTCACAGCCTCAAGCACCTCAGGAGTGAAGTGCAACCCCGCAGTGGGAGCCGCCACTGAGCCGTCGATGTGAGAATAGACTGTTTGATAGTCAGTCGAGTCGCTTGCCTCGGTCGAGCGGTTGAGATAGGGAGGAATGGGAATTTCGCCGGCTGCGCCTATGATTTGGGCAAAAGTCACATCGGCATTATTCCACGAGAACATCACCACCGAGGCATTGCCCTCCTTGCTCACGCGAGTAGCACTAAGTGTCACCACCACATCGCCGACAGCAACATCCATAGTCAGTTCGCCTTGCTTCCATCGCTTTGAATTACCCACAAAGCACAACCACGAGCAACTCGTAGTCATGGCAAAACTCACTGCATAATCGCGCGGCTCAACCGGTTCGAGGCAGAAAATCTCAATTAGCGCCCCACCCTCGCCTTTGCGAAAACGCAAACGGGCGTTAATCACACGCGTATTATTGTAAACGAGCATAGAGTCGGCAGGCAACAAATCGGGAATGTCGGCAAACACATGCTCACTCAACTCGCCATTGCCATCGCGCACCAACAATTTGCAGCGGTCGCGCTCAACAAGCGGATGCTTTGCGATGCGCTCATCGGCCAACTCATAGTTATACTCTTCAATTCTTATATCCTTAATATCACTCATCTGATTAGTAAAT
>JAFPCM010000087.1 GCA_017390185.1 Muribaculaceae bacterium | reverse complement strand
GCAGCTTCGAGACGAGCGCGGAGAGGATCGCAGTTTTCGGGCTCGGGACATACGGGAACGATTGGTGCACTCCATTCACGTTTTTTGAACAAGTAAGTTGCACCGATGTAAGCTTGGAGGTCATGAGCAGTTTTGTTCCAGTAGTTGCCAGGTTCGTCAGCGTGGTTGTCAATACCGCTGTAACGGATATCAAGGTAGAGCTGAACTTGTTTAGAAACATTGAATGCGTTGATGATACCTGCACGGAAAGTCATTACTCGGTCAGATTCCAAGTAACCCCAACCTTCGTCAACGGGGTTGTTGTACAAGTCACCAGAGAATTCTTTGCCAAATGTCCAATAACCACCAGCACCTGCATAAGCAGTCAAGTTGTAGATGCGGCCAGGTTTGTAACCACAGCACATGTTTGTCAAGTTGAACATAACATCAAAAACAGGACCTACATGGCTGAATACTTGACGATAGTGACCGTTAACAAGACCTCTGTCCCAAAGAATACCGGGGTATGATTCGGGATTTTGGGCGTCGGCCATACCTTGAGTTTGCAAGAAGTTTACACCAAGTCGAGCGCCGATGATGGGAGAGAACCATTTGCCAACATAGATTGATCCTGCGGGAGACCAACGGTCCCAAACGCTACGGTTGCAGTCGTTGGGTGAAAAATAAATTCCAGCACCGACTTCGCCTGTAATAAACCAGTTGTCTTTCATTTTGTTGAAGAGGTAGCCTTGGCTAGGGTCTTCAACGTATGTAATCTCTTGTGCTTCGCTTTGAGCAAACATGCTTTGGCAGAAGAACAAGGTACATACAAGTGCTAAAAAAGTACTTTTTTTCATATAAAATGTAATTACAGTTGTTATTTGTCAGTTTGTTAAAAATCAATGAGTTCGCTAAATTACTCAAAAAAAATGTATTACAAATTAAAAATCGCTAAAAATTTTAATTTGACAGCATTTTTATATTACTTATTGATAAATTCTTTGACTTTTGCGAGAATATTTTCGGTTGTGAAGCCAAATTTTTCGTCAAGCACTTTGTAAGGTGCTGATGCGCAAAAGCGGTTCAAACCATAAATTTTGCCATTCGATCCAACAATACTATATAATGTAGAGGGAAGACCTGCTGTGAGACCAAATACGGGAGTGCCTTGAGGAATTACACTTTCTTTGTATTCAGAATCTTGCATGGTGTAAAGTCCGATTGAGGGGACTGAAACTACGCGAGAAGCAATGCCTTCTTCTTCGAGTTTGGCTGCTACATCACACAAGAGTGATACTTCAGAACCGTTGGCAACAAGAACAACTTTGGGGTGGGGTGCGTCGATTACTACATAACCGCCACGGCGTGCGCCTTGAGCTTCGGCATAGCGGTCGCCGATAGCTGAAGGAATGTCGCTAACATCTTGACGAGTTAGAATGAGTGCTGTGGGGGTTGATTTGTTTTCGAGTGCCATTTCCCAAGCAACAGTGGTTTCGGCACTGTCGGCAGGACGGAGAACGAGAACGCTGGGATTGCCGTCATTGTTGCGAATTTCTTCAAGTAAGCGAATTTGTGCTTCTTGTTCGATAGGCTCGTGAGTGGGGCCGTCTTCGCCAACACGGAATGCATCGTGAGAGAATACATATTTCACGGGAAGATGCATCAATGCTGCCATGCGAATTGCGGGTTTCATGTAGTCAGAGAATACGAAGAAAGTGCCGCAAGCAGCCATCATGCCGCCGTGGAGAATAATACCGTTCATGATTGAAGCCATTGTCAACTCGGCTACACCTGCGTGGAGGAATGCTCCTGAGAAGTCACCGTTAACCAATGCGCCTGTTTTCTTGAGGAATGCTTCGGTTTTATCAGAGTTGGCAAGGTCAGCCGATGAAACAATCATGTTTTTCACTTTCTCACCGAGAACAGAGAGAATGTTGGCCGATGCGGTGCGAGTTGCGCTGCCGGGCTTGTGGGCGATTGCCGAGAAGTCAATTTCGGGAATGCGACCGTTAACGAAGTCATCGAGTTGAGCTGCAAGTTCGGGATTTGCTTTTGCCCATTCTTGTTCTTTTTCGCGACGCACTTTAACAATTTTGCGAAGTTCTTCGGCACGTTGAGCATAGAGTTCTTTTACATCGTCCCAGATGACCCAAGTGTTGTTGGGGTCGCCGCCGAGATTTTCGACAGTTTTGGGGAAGTCTGCGCCCGATTTGCTGAGGGGTTGACCGTGTGTGCTGCATTGACCTTCGAAGTTTTCGCCGGTAGCAGTAACGCAACCGCGACCCATGATGGTGTTACCGATGATGAGTGTGGGACGTTCTTTTTCGGCATGAGCTGCTTCGATAGCTTTAGCGATTTCGGCGGGGTTGCAACCGTCGATTTCGATTACGTTCCAATGCCAAGCACGATATTTTGCTGCATAATCTTCGGTAGTAACGGCGTCAACGTCGGTTGAGAGCTGAACTTTGTTGCTGTCAAAGAACATGATGAGGTTGCTCAAGCCGAGGTAACCTGCGATGCGGCCTGCGCCTTGTGCAATTTCTTCTTGAATACCACCGTCAGAGATGAATGCATAAGTTTTGTGTTCGATCCAGTCGCCCAAACGAGCAGCGAGGAAACGTTCGGCGATAGCTGCGCCGACAGCCATTGTGTGACCTTGACCGAGGGGGCCTGATGTGTTTTCAACGCCGCGTTCGTGGTCAACTTCGGGGTGGCCGGGGGTTACACTACCCCATTGACGGAATTGTTGGAGTTCTTCGATAGAGTATTTGCCGCAAAGAGCCAACACGCTGTAAAGCATTGGCGACATGTGTCCGGGGTCTAAGAAGAAACGGTCGCGAGCAATCCATTTTGCGTCATCGGGGTCAGTTACTAAATATTTAGAGTAGAGCACATTGACAAAATCTGCGCCTCCCATTGCGCCACCGGGGTGTCCTGACTTGGCTTTTTCAACCATTGATGCAGCGAGAATGCGAATGTTGTCAGCTGCCTTATTCAATATTTTTGTATCCATTTATGTAGAATAAGTGTAGTTTATAAATTATGCTACGAAAGTACAATAATTCTTTGATTTGGGCAAATTTGCGGGGTATAAACTACCTAATTGTGTAAAAAAATGTGCAGAAGCAGTAAAAACACCGCTTCTGCACATTTTATGAGTGATTTCTTGACCGAAATTATTCGGCTTTGTTTTTGACTTTTGAGCCGATGAGGGCATAGAAGAGAAGGTAGGCCAATCCGGCAACTACCAACCAATAACTTGCCTGATATCCAGTGCCGCCTTGCAAGTCGACAATCGCGTTCTGGATAAGGGGAAGAACGCCACCGCCACACACAAGAGCCATGAAGATGCCTGATGCGCGTTCGGTGTATTTGCCAAGGCCTTCAACAGCGAGGTTGAAGATGCCGCCCCACATCACTGAGGTGCATAATCCGACAAGAACGAGGAACATGGCATTGATGGGTACATTTACCAAGCCAAACAATCCTTCGGCACTGTTTTTGAACACTGGCATTGACACGAATGTGTCGGTAGAGGCAAAGATTGCTCCAAGCACGAGCACGATGCCTGTGAGTGAAACGGTTGTCAACATGGCTTTAGCCGATACTTTAGCGCCGATGGCTGCACCAACGAGACGGCCGATGAGCATGAGGAACCAATAAGTTGCTGCTACTGATGCTGCGATTGCTTCAGCTCCTTCTGTGACTTTAAGCACGTTGAGAGTGTCGTTCTGCAACCATTTTTGCAATACGTTGGGAATGCCTACCTCAACACCTACATAAACAAAGATGCCGATTGCACCTAAAACGAAGTGGCTGAATGACATAGGGCCGATTTTTGATTTTTCGGCTGCGGGCTCGGCTGTGTTTGCTGCGGGTTGGGGTATGTTTGACAACAAAATCACGGCAAACGCAAATGCGAAAATGCCTAATGCTGCATACATCAAAGGAAATACGTCGCTGATTTGTGCTTTGGCAATTGAGGGAATGAGGATACCGGTCATGATAATCACGGCTGTACCTGCCAATGAGTTGAACGATCCACCCAACTGAATGAGTTGGTTGCCTTTTTTGCCGCCACCGCCGAGCGAGTTAAGCATGGGGTTGACAACGGTGTTGAGCATACACATTGAGAACCCTGCTACAAATGCACCGAGAAGGTAGATTGCAAAACTTCCGGCATATCCCGAGATAGTCTGTATGCCAACGCCGACAAAGCCCACAGCAATTGCGAGCAATGCGGTTTTCTTATATCCGAGCTTTTGGAGTAATGCTCCTGAGGGGATACCCATGACTGCATAGGCGATAAAGTTGGCAAATACGCCGAGAGTGCCTTGCCAGTTGGGGATTTGGAACTGATTTTTGAGGATGTCGCCCATTGGCGATGCCAAGTTTGTTACAAACGAAATCATAGCAAACAGGAAGAACATGGCAATGATTGCTACGATGTTGCCGCGTGATTTGGTTGTGTTCATTTCTTATAATTTGAGGTTGTGTAATGGTGGGAAATTGTTTGACGATTCCCCGTGTTAATTGTCTGTTTAATATTGTCGGTGTCCAAATATGGTGGAGCCAATTCTGACCATATTGCTTCCGTGCTTTATGGCGAGTTGATGGTCGTCGCTCATGCCCATGCTGATGACGGTAAAATGTTCATTACCGGGTAAATTTAACGCTTTTATGTCGTTAAAAGTTTGTGCGATGGCCTTGAAATCGGTTTCGACACGGGTGTCGTCATCGGTGTTTGAAGCCATGCCCATAACCCCGACAATGCGCACATTGTCCAATGTTGTGACATCGCATGTCGACATGAGGTCGATAATCTCTTGGGGCAAAAAGCCAAATTTTGTTTCTTCTTGTGCAACATGCACTTGCAGCAACACATCGATAGTTCGGTCAATGCGTGCAGCCTCGGCGTTGATGAGTCGCAACAACCGCTCTGAATCAACACTTTGAATGAGACTGACATGGGGCATGATCATTCTCACCTTGTTGGTCTGCAAGTGGCCGATAAAGTGCCATTTGATGTCGGTGGGCAAGGCTTTGGCCTTGTCAACCAACTCGGTGGCGCGGCTCTCGCCAAACACTCGTTGTCCGGCTTCGTAGGCTTCTAAGATGGCCGGAGCAGGGTGAAACTTTGAAACAGCCACAAGTTCCACTCCTTGCGGGAGGGAACTGTGCAGCGATTTTATGGTTTGGCTAATGTGGCCCATGATATTATTCGGCCTGTGGCTCGTCGGCTTTGTTGGGGGTGAGGTTTACTTTGTAAACGTCCATGATGGGGGTTTCAGTGATTGAAACAATGTCAAAGTCGGCCAATGTTGTTTTCATGTTTTCCATGAAGTTTTCGAGGGCTTCTTTGAAACTGTTTGCAGCCACGAGAATGAATGAGTTGCTCTTTTTTTCAACAGCACTTTTCTCGTCTATAGTGATGAAAGCGACTTTTACCATATACCATTTGTCGGCCGAATCGTCCCAGAAAATTTCGCTGATGCGTGTGCGTTTAACAGCCGATACTGTAAATTCGCCCGAGATAAATGGTGTCAATTCTTCGATGATGCGTGCTTCGGCTTCGGTAAAAGAAAGAGCGTCAACCAAGTAGGGCTCGTTCACTTTCTTTTGGACGCCGTTTTCCATCATTTTGTCATATCTAACTTTACATTCAAACCAGTTTGCCATATTAGTGTTATTGTTTTAGTTTTTTGAATATTTTTTACAAAGATACAATTAATTGACAAAGAATGGTAATTTTGAATGGCCGAAGAAGTATTAAAAAATGTTGAAGCGCATGCTACACTTGGCATGATATTCGATGTTTGTATTATATTTGCGGTATAAATTTCTTAACCATGAAACACAAGGCTATTTCAATGATAACGCGTGTCTATCGGTTTTATGCCGATGGATTCAAGTCGATGACTGTTGGCCGTTATTTGTGGGCGATGATATTGATAAAACTCGCCATAATGTTTCTTGTTTTGAAACTGTTCTTTTTCCCTAATGTTTTGAACCGCGATTATGACACCGATGAGCAACGCGCCGAGGCGGTGAGAAACACTTTGCTTGACAAACGATAATATTAACCCTAAATCAAAATAAAAACATGGATGATTTAATGAACGTAGTAGACTGGTCGCGGTGGCAATTTGCACTGACGGCTATGTATCACTGGCTATTTGTTCCGCTGACTCTCGGTTTGTCGATAATCGTGGGAGTCATGGAAACCATTTATTATCGCAATCGCGATGCCAAATGGTTGGCTATTACCAAGTTTTGGATGCTGTTGTTTGGCATCAACTTTGCCTGCGGTGTTGCTACGGGCATAATCTTGGAATTTGAATTTGGCACTAATTGGTCAAATTATAGTTGGTTTGTAGGCGATATATTTGGCGCACCATTGGCCATCGAGGGTTTGTTGGCTTTCTTTATGGAGTCAACTTTTATAGCGGTGATGTTCTTTGGGTGGAACAAGGTCAGCCCGCGCTTCCATTTGAGTGCCACATGGCTCACTGCTCTTGGCGCAGCATTATCGGCGTTGTGGATACTTGTGGCTAACGCGTGGATGCAATATCCTGTCGGCACCGAGTTTGATCCGTCGCAAATGCGCAATGTGATGAGCGATTTTTGGGCAGTAGTGGCATCACCCATGGCTGTGAATAAGTTTTTCCACACTGTGTTGAGCGGTTGGGTGCTTGGTGGCGTGTTTGTAGTGGGCGTGAGTTGCTGGTTCTTGCTCAAACGACGCAACATCGAACTTGCACATAAATCAATCAAGATTGGCGGCTGGGTAGGCTTAGTAGGCATTGTGATGACCATGTGGACCGGAGACGGCTCGGCAGTTGCAGTATCAAAATATCAGCCCATGAAACTTGCAGCAATGGAGGGCTTGTATGAAGGCAAGTGCGGACAAGAGATTGTGGCATTCGGCATTCTAAATCCCGATAAAACTGTTGATAATGAGGAAAATCCCTATTTGTTTGACATCAATTTGCCCTATGGCTTGTCGGTGTTAGCCAAGCACGATGCCAATGCTTTTGTGCCTGGTATAAATGACTTGATTGACGGCGTGGAACTGACTGCCGATGGCGATACCGTCAAGACCGACTCTTATGCAACACGCATTGCGATGGGCCGAAAGGCTCATGAGGCGTTGAGAGCATATGGCGAGGCCGAAAAGATTGGCGATGAGGCTGCTATGGCACAAGCATCGGCAACTCTTGCAGAGAATTTCAAATACTTTGGCTATGGCTATTTCAACGATGTGAATGAGGCCGTTCCACCGAT
>JAFPCM010000086.1 GCA_017390185.1 Muribaculaceae bacterium | reverse complement strand
GCTACTGTAGAAGAAAACTTCGCAGGTCTTTCTTCATTCAACTCATTCTCAGCTATCGAACTCGATGACAACACTGCTATCATCTACCGTTGGTTGCCCGCTAAGCAAGTTGCTGTTTACGCATTCCAACTCCCCGCAGTTGACGGCGTTGAAGGTATCGTTGCTGACGAAGAAGTTGTTGACGCTCCCGCTGTTTACTACAACCTCAACGGTGTGAAAGTGGTTAACCCATCTAAGGGTATCTACATCGTTAAACGCGGTAACAAAGTGTCTAAAGAAATCATCCGCTAATAACTATCGACAAGAGCCCCGCTCTTGCTGATAAACCCTGATAAAAGCCCCCGACTCGCATGAGCCGGGGGCTTTACTGTTATATGATACCGACAAAGATAATGGCATTTCTTCAAATAGGCTAGAAGAAGGCAAATTATCATAACAAACTTATTATCAAATCCTCACCCCCTCCGGCGCAATGCGCCTCGTCCCCCTATCCACTTCGTGGCAGAGAGACACTTGACAACATTATGGCCTAGGAAGCACTATGCCTCTGTGCCAACAAAGTTATAGCACCACAAAAAAATAGCAACCATAATTCAATGGTCACTATAGATAAGGTAACACTTGTTATTGTTGTGCTATTTGCTATGCTTGTAGTAGGCTTGTGCGAGGCGGGTGTGGTAGCCAAAGCGGGCATATTTGGGCCCGTTGTATCGGTAGGCGAATGCCCTCCAGTTTTTGGCGCGAAGATATTTTGCAAGGTCGGTGTTGAGTAGGAAATTTGTGAACAATTCCAGCTGAGTGCGTTCGGAATAGCACATTTTCTCGACAAAGTCGTCAAGGCTCTCGGCGCCACATCTTTTCCAGTTAAAGCCTGCTATCTGAAACATGCCCCACATAGTGGCTTCCTTGGCTGTAACGCTGTCGATGAGGCACGCGCGATCAAGGCGTATGTGCTCTTTTTGCTGCTGTGTGCCGGCGGTGGTGACATGAGGGGTGAAGTCTGCGGTGCTGATGCCTCGGCGGCGGCAGAACGCATGAAAAATTTTGGTGTCGAAGTCGATGATGGGAGTGCGGGGCGATATGAATCCGCAGCGTGTACGTCCGGTCTCAATGTCGATAACGGCCTTGATGGCTGCGATGTCAATTCCGAGTTTTTCGGCCGCGTCGGCATAATCTTCTTCGGTGAGTCGGACAATGATTTTGCCTTCGGCTTCGTCAAGATATCGTTGCGGAATGGTTGCGCGCAAAAAGAAATCTTGGCGCGGATAGTCGGTCGAATCGGTTGCGATGTGCTCATGCGAAGGGTTGGCCCCCGCCGATAGCGATGCCATCATGAGCATTGATGATATAACCGATTTCTTTTTCATTATAATAAATAAGGTTGCTCTCACACAACGAGAGCAACCTTATGTTATAGAGGTGAATTATTTTTTAAGGTCGGCCACTTTTTCGAGCACGCGTGTCAATTGACCCCAGAAGCGTTCAACTGCGGGGATGTGCATGCGTTCAGTGGGAGAGTGCACGCCTTGAAGAGTGGGACCAAATGATACCATGTCTAAGTGGGGATATTTTTGGAGGAAAAGACCACATTCGAGACCTGCGTGGATAGCCTTGATGGCGGGAGTGATGCCATAAAGTTCTTTGTAGGCGTCGCGTGCAATTTCCATGATGGGCGATTGCATGTTGGGAGCCCAGCCGGGATAGCCGTCGCCGTGAGTAACTTTGGCACCAGCGAGAGTAAACACTGTTTCAACTTGGTAGGCGATATCCCATTTGCGAGAGTCAACCGAGCTGCGTTGGCTTGTGGTAACGAGGATTTCGTTGCCGGGGAGCATCTTGATAGCAGCGAGGTTGGTAGATGTTTCAACCAAGCCTTCGAGTTCGCGGCTCATAGAGATAACACCGTGAGGTGCACAGTAGAGCGCGCTGATGAGGTTGAGAGCGGTTTTCTTGTCAATGCATTGAGCGGGAGCATCGGCGCTTTCGAGGTCGATAACCAAGTTGGGCTCAACACCTTTGTATTCAAATTCAACATCGGCGATATATTTGTTCATTGCGATGCGAACTTCTTCTTTTGCAGCAGCGGGAACACCGATTACAGCACTTGCAGCACGGGGAATAGCATTGCGAAGGTTGCCGCCTTCGATTTCGGCAAGAACTACGTCATATTTCTTGGTCAAAGGCCAGATGAAGCGAGCGAGCAACTTGTTGGCATTAGCACGGCCCAAGTGAATGTCGCAACCAGAGTGACCGCCACAGCCGTTAGCTACAGCCACTTTGAAATAGTGGTAACCAGCAGGAGCAGCTTCGGTTTCATAAGAGAATGTGCAAGTGGTGTCAACACCGCCGGCGCAACCTACGAAGATTTCGGCATCGTCTTCAGAGTCGAGGTTGAGGAGGATAGAGCCTGAGATCATGCCTTCGCCCAAATTGTTTGCGCCAGTGAGGCCGGTTTCTTCGTCAACAGTGAAGAGCGCTTCGATGGGACCGTGAACGAGAGTGTCGTCAACCAATGCAGCCAATGCGCCGGCCATACCGATACCGTTGTCAGCACCGAGAGTAGTGCCGTCGGCATGTACCCATTCGCCGTCGATGATAGTGGTGATGGGGTTGTTTTCAAAGTCAAAAGACTTGTCGTTTGATTCACACACCATGTCCATGTGGGCTTGGAGAATGATGCCGGGAGCACCTTCCTTGCCAGCAGTGGCGGGCTTGCTCATAACAACATTTCCTATTTCGTCGGTTTTAACGGCGATATTGTGCTTCTTGGCAAAGTCAAGAAGATCTTCGCGAATTTTTTCTTCCTTTTTTGAAGGACGGGGCACTTTAGTGATTTCGTCAAAAATTGACCAAACGAGTGCCGGTTTAAGGTCTTTAATTGTCATAATATTGATATTAAGTGTTATTGTTCTGATTAAAAAATATTTCGTTCTGAAAAATGATGTTAAAAACGCCAATATTCGCTGACTAAGTTACAAAATAAAATTTATATATGCCTAATAATTTAGATTCGTTTCATATATTTGCATTGTAAAAAGCAATGGCAGGGCAAAAAATAATGATGAAACCGCCATTGCGTCCTTTTTTAAGAAAAAATTATATAAAACCAAACATAATACTTTTAACATTCAGCAATAATGAAGAAAATTGCATTTTTGGCAAAGACCATGATTTTGGCTGCAGCTGTGGCCTTGACCTCTTGTGGCGGCTCTCAAGCTCCCCAAACTGTAGTGGCAAACGACTCTAACGCAGTAGCAGTTCAAACAATCAATATCCGTTACATCGACGGCGACTCAATCGCTGCAAGCTACAACCTCGCTAAAGACTTCAAAGAAGCTTCAATTCGCACAATGAGCAAACTCGAAAACGCTCAACGTGCTAAGGCGGCCGAAATTCAGAAATTTGCCACACAAGTAGAAGAAAAAGTGCGTTCAAACGGCTATTTGTCAGAAGCAAGCTACAATGCCGACGTGCAGAAACTCAACAAAATGCAACAAGATGCGCAAGCCTATTTGGCAACATTGGAACGCAATGCTCAAGAAGAAATCGTTCGTCAACAGTTGCAGTTGAACGACTCAATCGAGTCATTTATCAAAGACTATAACGCAACTCACGGCTACGACGCAATTTTGTTTAAAAATGCAGGTGTATATTTCAATCCCGCGCTCGAAATCACAGGTGACGTTATCGAAGGCTTGAACGCTCGTTACAACAAAGTGAAATAATAGGCCATTCAATCACACAACGATATGCGGGGCAGATTCCGAGGAATTTGCCCCGTTTTTTTGTGGATAGAGTATAAATTCTGGCGGTTTTGGGGCTAATAGTGGTGTTATGATACAACTTTATAACCAATTGATAGTGAATATACCAACTAAAATTGCTAACTTTGTGTGATTTTTTGACAGATAAAGAAATTAAAATAAAGTTATGTTAAATCCAATTAAGAAAACCATCGAACTTGCCGACGGACGAGTAATCACACTCGAAACCGGTAAATTGGCCAAGCAAGCCGATGGAGCGGTAGAATTGCGCATGGGCAACACAATGCTCCTCGCAACAGTTGTATCGGCTAAAGAAGCCGGTGAAGGAGTGGACTTCATGCCCCTCCAAGTAGAGTACAAAGAAAAATTCTCGTCAAACGGACGTTTCCCCGGCGGTTTCCTCAAACGCGAAGGTCGTGCGTCGGACTACGAAATTCTTACAGCGCGTCTCGTTGACCGTGTGTTGCGCCCCTTGTTCCCCGACAATTACCATGCTGACACATTTGTAAACGTTACAATGTATTCATCTGACGGTGTTGATATGCCCGACGCACTTGCAGGTCTCGCTGCATCGGCTGCAATCGCCGTTTCTGATATCCCCTTCAATGGCCCCATTTCGGAAGTGCGCGTAGCTCGCATCGACGGTGAGTTTGTTATCAACCCCACTTTCGAGCAACTCGAAAAAGCCGACATGGAGCTCATGGTAGGTGCTACTTATGACAACATCATGATGGTGGAAGGTGAAATGGACGAAGTGTCTGAAACCGACCTCCTCAACGCTCTCAAAGCCGCTCACGAAGCCATCAAGGCTCAATGTAAAGTGCAGTTGGAACTCGCCGAAGCAGTTGGTGCAACTGTTAAACGCGAATATTGCCACGAAGTGAACGACGAAGAATTGCGCAAAGATGTTCGCGAAAAATGCTATGACAAAGTATATGCAGTGGCTAAAGCCGGTTGCGCCGACAAACACTGGCGTCACGACAGCTTCGCTGCTATTTGCCAAGAGTATATCGAATCGCTCAGCGAAGAAGAACAAGAAGAAAAAACAGCGCTCATCAAGCGTTACTACCACGATGTAGAAAAAGAAGCCGTTCGCCGTTGCATTCTCGACGAAGGCATTCGCTTGGACGGTCGCCAAACAACCGACATTCGCCCCATTTGGTGTGAAGTTGACTACTTGCCCGGACCTCACGGTTCTTCAATCTTCACTCGCGGTGAAACACAATCATTGTCAACAGTTACACTCGGTACAAAACTTGACGAGAAAATTCTCGACGAAGTGCTCACACAAGGTCGCGAACGTTTCTTGCTCCACTATAACTTCCCTCCCTTCTCAACAGGCGAAGCAAAACCCACTCGTGGCGTAGGCCGTCGTGAAATCGGTCACGGTAACCTCGCTCACCGTGCGCTCAAACGCATGTTGCCCGATGATTTCCCCTATGTTTGCCGCATCGTTTCTGACATTCTCGAATCAAACGGCTCATCATCAATGGCAACAGTGTGTGCAGGTACACTCGCATTGCTCGACGCAGGCGTACAAATGAAGAAACCCGTCAGCGGTATCGCAATGGGTCTCATCACCGACACCGAAAGCAGCAAATATGCAGTGCTCTCTGACATCCTCGGCGACGAAGACCACTTGGGTGACATGGACTTCAAAGTAACCGGTACAGTTGACGGTATCACTGCAACACAGATGGACATCAAGTGTGACGGTCTCTCTTATGAAATCCTCGAAAAAGCATTGATGCAAGCACGCGAAGGCCGTCTCCACATCCTCGGCAAAATCGCTGAAACCATCCCTGCTCCCCGCGAAGACTACAAACCTCATGTGCCTCGCATCGTTACCCTCACAATTCCCAAAGAACTCATCGGTGCTGTTATTGGCCCGGGCGGAAAAATCATTCAGGGTATCCAAGAAGCAAGTGGTGCTACTGTTTCTATTGAAGAAATCGACGACCACGGCTACATCGAAGTTGCTGCTGCCAACAAAGATGCCATTGACAAGGCAATGGAACTCATCAACGCAATCGTTGAACTTCCCGAAGAAGGCAAAGTTTATAAAGGCACAGTTCGTTCAATTCTCGAATTTGGTGCATTCGTAGAATTCATGCCCAACCGTGACGGTTTGCTCCACATCAGCGAAATCTCATGGGATCGCATCGAAAACATGGAAGCATCAGGCATCAAAGAAGGTGACGCTCTCGAAGTGAAACTCATCGAAATCGACAAGAAAACAGGTAAATACCGCTTGTCAATGCGTGCTCTTCAACCCAAACCCGAAGGCTATGTAGAACGCGAACGCGCTCCTCGTGCCGACCGTGGTCCCCGCCGTGACAACAACCGCGGACCTCGCCGTGATGGCGATCGTGGTCCCCGTCGCGACAACCGTGGTCCCCGTCGCGAAAACAACGACACTCCCAACGAATAATATCACATAGATATATCGTCCTCAAGTCAGCCGATAACCTCGGCTGACTTTTTTTATGGGTAATGTGGTGTCAAGATGCCGAGAAAATGGCGTGAATGTGTGAAATGCACCCATAAATTTGGGCTTTTGGGGAAATATTGGTATATTTGTGTTATAAATACACTCATGGTGTAATCACACATAATATACACATAACAAAAAAGCAGAATTGCTGAAAGACTATGGAAGAAAACATGTATTGTTACAAGTATCCACATCCGGCTGTTGCTACCGACTGTGTCATATTCGGTTTTGACGGCAATGATATAAATGTGTTGCTCGTTGAGCGCGGCATCGAACCCTATAAGGGTTTGTGGGCTTTTCCCGGTGGCTTTATGCGCATCGACGAGAGTGCCGAGCAATGTGCCGCTCGCGAACT
>JAFPCM010000085.1 GCA_017390185.1 Muribaculaceae bacterium | reverse complement strand
GAAGAAACCGAGGTTGTTTTGATAGGTTTGCAATTCGCCTTTCTTTTGTTCATAGGCACGAACAAGGCGTTCGCGTTCGCGGTAAAGTTTGTCTTTGTTGCCGCTTATCTCGTTGATAGAGTTCTCAAAGTTAGCAAAGTTAGCCTTTGTTTCTTTGATGTCAAAGCGCTCGTAAGCTTCGTTAACGGCTTTGCGATATGCTTCATAAACGGCATCTTTTTCTTTGAATGGCACATGGCCGATCTGTTGCCATTGAGCCATGAGTTCTTTCACCTTGGCGATAGCCTGGTCGCGAGGGGTTTCGTTGTCGATAGCGGCAATTTGCTCAATAACATCTTTCTTGGCAGCGAGGTTGGCTTGTTCGGTGCGACGAGCGCCTGAAGTGCTCTTTTTCTTTTGTTCAAAGAAGTAGTCACAAGCAGCGAGGAAGCGTTTCCACACGGCATCACTATGTTTCTTGGCTACAGTGCCGACAGTTTTCCATTCTTTTTGAAGAGCCACCAATTCGTCGGTGGTCTTTTTCCAATCGGTGCTGTCTTTGAGGGCTTCGGCGCGTTCGCAGAGAGCGATTTTCTTTTCGAGGTTGGTTGCCAATTCGTCTTTTGTGCGTTTGAAGAAGTCGGCTTTCATTTCAAAGAATCGGTCGCAAGTCTGGCGGAAGCGGGCAAACAAAGCATTGTTCATTTTCTTTGAAGCAAAGCCGAGTTTTTTCCAATCTTCTTGTGCGGCGAGAATGGTTTTGGTCATTTCATCCCAAGCGGCAGCCGATTTCAAAGACTCAAAATCAAGAGCCTCAACGCGTTCGCATATTGCGGTTTTGGCATTTTCGTTTTCTTGTTCGCGCGATTTGCGTTCTTCAAAGTGCGCTTGATATTTCTTGTTTACAGTTGCAGATGCATCTTTGAATTGAGCCCAAATTTCTTCGCGAATATCTTTTGCAACAGGGCCTGTTTCACGCCATTTTTCGTGAAGATCTTGTAAGCGGCGGAAAGCCATGATAACATCTGTTTCTTCGTCGAGTTTTTGTGCTTCGGCAATGAGCAACTGCTTGATTTCGAGGTTTTTCTTGAAATCATAGTCGCGCAAGTCTTTATTGATTTTCAATTGGTCGTAGTATCGCTCGATAGCGTCTTGGAATCGTTTCCATTGTTCGCTCATTTCGGTAGCGGGCACTTCGCCTATTGACTTGAACTCTTGTTGCAAGTCTTTGATTTTGTCAAAATGACGGTTTACATTGTCGGTATCGGCTGCAATTTCGAGAATCTGGTCGATGATAGCGTTTTTGCGTTCAACGTTTGCTTGGCGTTGTGCTTCGAGCTCGGCAATGTAAGCGGCTTTCTTTTCTTTGATTACAGCCATAATTTCTTTGAACTTTTCTTCGAGTTCGTCAACGCGTGGAGCAAACGCAGCTTCTTCGTTGCCTTTGGCTATAAATTCGGCTTTTTCGGCGTCAATCTCTTTTTTGCGAATTGCGTGGAATTGCTGTTTGAGTTTATTGGCCTCTTGAGCAATTTCGGCCGCAGGCTTTTCGGCTAATTCAGCGGCTAATTCAATTAATTGTTCTTTAGTAGCTTCTTCGGCAGTAACGGCTTCAGGATTAACTACTTCTTCATTCACATTTTGGACTTCTTGTCCGTTTTCCAAGATTTGGTCTGTTTCCACGATTTCGGGATTTACAGACTGTTCACGCAATTCCATATAAAAGAGTATAAAAAGATTATTATTCCAATTGCCTATTGAGGCAATCAAATGTCGGTGCCAAATTTAGTAAAAATTTTAATACAAAATATATATTTAAGAATAAAAAGATTTTTTTAGCACTATGAGAGGTCTGCATGTCGCAGAAATAGAGCTTGAGGCCAAGTTAAAACCGATTATTAAATTAGTCCCGATAAATATACCCTGCTGACTGCTTTGAGGTGTTTCGCTAATTAAACGAGATAAATTCCTTTGCGTTTGGGATTATAATGGTTATCTTCGCATATAGGTTTTATATATTTCTGACAATTTTAATATAGATATTATAATGGCGATATTTTATCACGGAACATGTCGATTGTTCGACAAATTCTCGTTGTCGCATCTTGGCGAGGGCGAAGGCAAATCAAAGTTTGGACACGGTATTTATCTCACATCAAGATATGCCACAGCCGCACTTTATGGCTCAAAGGCAGCCAAGGCTAATGGCGTTGACACGGTGTATGTTTATACTGTCGAAGTGCCTGATATCACTGATGATAACCATGTGCGTTTACTTTGTCCTGTGAATGCCGACATCGTGGCTCGCACCGTGGCCAAACTCGGGGAAGAGATGCCCGCAGAAGTGTTGGCTGACGGAAAACTGTTTCGCAAATATCTTGGCAATGTGCTCACAAATAATAGAGGCTCGGTCAAGAAGATGTCGGACAAGGCCGATGCAGCAGCCGAAAATGCGGCCACAGTGTTTCTTGACGAAATAGGTGTGAAGTATCTGGTATGGCCAGTTGTTTATAGCAAACCCGACGGTGATGTCAATTGTGCCGTTTTGAACGGAGATAACATCACAATTGTCGGGGTGGACCAGGTGAAGGTAGATGATAAAAATAAATTAGTTGAAGGTTCGCAAATCAAGGTAAAGTAATGAGTTTTTATAGTATCTCATCATTTATTGAAAAGTTTTATCGTGAGTATTATGGATATGAAACCTATCCTAAGTCGCAGTGTGTAACCATTCACAAAGTGGACGAGGAATGGGGCATATTCTGCAATTTTGCATCAACTCCCATTGAGATTGACGGTGTGACATTCAAGAGCAGCGAGCATTTGTTTCAGATGATGAAATTTACCGATGCCGAGGTAGTTGCTCGCATCAATGACAACACAACACGCAGTGGCAAAAAGTGTTACCAAATCAAGAAAACGGTAAAGAGTTACGAAAAAGACTATCGCCGTAGTGATTGGCCGCAGATGGTGATTGACGCGATGAAATTTTGCTTGACAATGAAATATGAGCAAAGCGAGGCATTTCGTGCCAAACTTGAAGAAAGCAAAGGATTCTTTATCGTAGAGGACCAAACTACCATGCCAAAGAAAAGCCCTGATGCATGGGGCGTAAAGCCCGACGGTGATAACTTTGTCGGTCCTAATCTGCTTGGTCGCTTGTTGATGGAACTGCGCGATAACGGTTCTTTGCAATACACCTTACCCCAAGACGCACTTAGTTTTGTTTCGGTAATGAAGGCTCTCAAAGAAGATTAGCAATTACTGCGGAAACAGCAACAAATAATCGCGAACGATAGCCGGGTCAACAATTTCTGCAGGCACAAAACGCCAATGATTTAACGGGCGGGGACTGATGGTTCCTGCCTGTTTTATTTGTTGCATCATGTGATAGCGCAAGTCGATGTCGGTTGACCAAATAACGCGGTTTGCAAGGAGGTCTGAAGGTATGCCCGCACCTTGTGTGAGCAAGTTTCCGCCACCGTTGCCACGGTAGGAATTGACGGCCACGGTGTAGGTTGCGGCGGGGTCAAATTTCTCGCCATTGGCAAGTGATGTGATGACGATGCGTTGTCCGTATGGCTTGGTGACATCAACGGTGTATAAGATGCCGGCGGCAGAGTCGAAATTGTAGGCCGGATTTTGCAAACGTGCTTGTTTGTCGCTGTCTTTTAGTTTGAGCAAATGGTCGTTTGCCGATGTCATTGTGTTTATCCAATTTTCATATGACAATTCAAGATGGCCTTTGACTTCAGCGCCTGTGAGGTGCATGGCATAGAGCATGTTTTCAAATTTGTAGAGGTTAAACATGTCGGCCATGGTGATGTTGCCTTGTTTGATTGATGCATCAAACGATAGTGGTGCGGCGAGCGAAATTTGCGCGCCGGAAATGGATAGTTGCAGTTGGTGAATGAAATCGACAAATGCCGACGGACCAAAGTAGGCATCGCGTGTGGTGATGGTGGTGTCGCATTGTCCGATGACTTTTGACACAAATTGCTTGACTGTTTCTTGTGCAGGTGCAAACATTGTGCTGAACTCTTTTTCGGGGTTGAGCTCTATTACCGACTGTATT
>JAFPCM010000084.1 GCA_017390185.1 Muribaculaceae bacterium | reverse complement strand
TTTTTTTTGTCTTTTCTACATCATGCAAAGAAACAAATGACGAACCTCCATATTCTCAAACTACAAACCAAGAAACATCAGGAGACAAAGAGGTTGATGAAGATAAAGCAGAGAAACCTCGCTACTATGTTAAATATGAAGTTGAAACAAAAACGAATTGGACTAATACTACAAATGAAATAATATTCTATTCTGATAAAGGACTACAATCGGTTGTTACTACTGGAACATCTACATGGACTGGAACATATGGCCCTTTATCATATGGGCACTCTGTATACTTAAAAATTAAACGAAATAATTTGAAAGACTATAATTATGGAGGCACTAATCATGCAAGAATTTACATTTGCCGAGAAAAAGAGCCTTTTGTTGTAAAGGCTGAGGCCACCGGCAAAAAAGATATCGATCTAACTTACCGAATTGATTTTTAATACAAAGCCGAGATTATGCGGGCATCGGCATCAAGCCCTTTGCGTGATGACAAGCTCACCCACTCGTGTGTCAAACCAAGCACAATGCCATGGGTTGCCATGCGCGTTGTGATATTATTAATGTGTGTCGACAATATGCTGTTGCGATAACCTATGCGTAGGCTTGTGGCCGAAAATCGCAAATCGGCGGTTATTACATTTTCCATTTCAAAATAGTTGCCCCAATGTGCGGCATGTGCCAAACCGTCCCAATTTCCCAAGTACATCTCATAATAGAGTTGACCATATTCAGGAGCAAAAAATGCTCCGATCACGGGCAAAGTGGGTTGATAGCACAAAGTGACAGGCAATGAGCCGATATTGAAATTCCATGCTGCATATCCGGTTGCATTCACAGTCCATGCTGCTCGCGCCGATGCGGGGTTATTGCCGTTGCGCATGCTGTAACGACAGCCCAAATCTAACGCAGTGCTGCCTCCAGCCGCAAGAGTCAACCCTTTGGCCACCTGCCAACGGTGCATCATTCCCCATGAGGCGTCAACTCCGCCATACCACATCACGGCATTGCGCGACGGGCTTAACGCCTGGTCTACCTCGGCATCAAATTCAAGTTGCATAACCCATCGGTCGGGGTTAAATCTCATAGCTTGCATGCGTTCAAAATGCAATGCGGCATATAGCCCGTCATATTTCAACGGCGACAGATATGTATCGGCAATTTTTGATGCGCCAAACTCGGCCGTATACACCGTGAGCACAGGGCGCAATGGCGCCACCGAATCGGTTGCAGCAGCCCTACATGTGATAACAGCCGCCAACACGCTCAACACTATCAACAATCGCTTCATAACTTCTTATTAATCAAAAATGCGTTGTTGACCGTTAATCTCATCGCGAACTTCATCGTCCGAGCGTTCGGGTTCACCCTCTTCTTCGCCATCGGTGTCTTCAACAGGTTCTTCGGTTTCTTCGGGGGCAATTTCGCGAGGCTCGATTTCAACGATTGATTCGATTTCAAAATTAGACACGCGTTTACCTTTGGCCTTGTATGATTTGACTGCGATAAACTCGGCGGCATCAATAACCAATGTGCCACGGAACGCATCGCTACCGCCAAATGTCACTTCTACGCGCGCACCAAGTTCGTCGGTGAGCAATATGAGCGTTGACTTTTCATTTTCGCCCAAGAAGCGTTGTTTCTTGGCTGTGGGCTCAAATGTGAATCGTTTGAGATAGGGATAACCTTGGTCGGCATCGTTGAGAACGGCAGTCCACACATGACCCTGACGGAATTTCTCTATGCGCAAAATATTATCTTCATAGTGGTTGCTTTGCTCAAATGTCGACATGTAGTATTCGCCGTTTTTGAGCACCACAAGCACTTGGTCAGAGCCTTGGAACTCGCCAAGATACTCGCCGCGACCGTCATAGTTGAGGCGCAATACATCGTGGTCAAACCACACTTCGCGACCTCCAAGTGTCGATGCCCCTTTCTCTTTGAGCGAGAATCGGTGCACCTCGTTTTTGGTCACAATGTTACCTTGCGACTGCTTGCCTTTGATTGCCAATTCTCCAAAATCAACATCAAACTGCAATGTTTTCAGACGCGCTTTGGGTTTGAGGGTGACTTTCACCACCTCGGCCTCTCCATTGGGGTTGGCAGAGAACCAATTTATCTTTGTACCGGGCTTGCCGGGTGTGAGGTCATATTCCTTGTCGCGGGTGATACCTGTAATAGCACATCGTTTCATCATGTAAACACCACCCTTACCATTTTGGTAAATGATATTGAAAATGGTGCGTGAGTCGTTGCGCTTGAACACCTGAATGTGCAACACATTCTTGCCGTTGCCGATAAACATCTTTTCTGCAACCTTCACCACCTTATATTTACCGTCTTTGTATATAATGAGAATGTCGTCAATATTTGAACAGTTGCACACAAACTCATCTTTCTTCAAGCCGGTACCGATAAAGCCTTCTTCGCGGTTGATATACAATTTTTCATTTGCCTCAACCACAGTAGTGGCCTCGATGCTGTCAAAGCCGCGAATAACAGTGTGACGGGGATAAGCCTCGCCATATTTTTCTTTAAGGTCTTCATACCACTTGATTGTGTAGTCAACCAAATGATCCAAGTCGTGTTTAAGCGCCTTGATGCGGTCGTTATATGAAGCGATAATATCATCGGCTTTCTTTGAGTTGAATTTGAGAATGCGACCCATCTTGATTTCCATAAGGCGCAAAATATCGTCAGATGTAACCTCACGCCACAATTTGGGTTTCCACGGTTCCAATCGTTTGTCAATGTGAGCCACTGCAGCATCCATATTGGGGCTATCTTCAAAGCCTTTGTCCTTATAGATGCGTTCTTCGATGAAGATGCGTTCAAGCGATGCAAAGTGTAGCATCTCTCTAACCTCGGCGAGTTGAATTTCAAGTTCTTGACGCAAGAGGTCTTTGGTGCGGTCAACATTGTGTCGCAACACATCGCTCACGCCCAAGAAATGAGGCTTCTTGTCCGAAATCACACAACAGTTGGGCGAAATGCTCACCTCACAGTCGGTGAAAGCATACAATGCGTCAATGGTCTTGTCTGATGATGTACCTGGCAACAAATGCACCAAAATCAATGCAGTCTCAGCTGTGTTGTCATCAACCTTACGAATCTTGATTTTGCCTTTTTCAAACGCTTTGAGAATAGAGTCGATAAGCGTTCCGGTTGTTTTGCCAAACGGAATTTCGGTAATAGCAAGGGTTTTATTATCGATTTTCTCGATCTTGGCGCGTACCTTCACCACGCCGCCACGCTCACCGTCATTATATTTTGACACATCAATGAAACCACCGGTCACAAAGTCGGGATAGAGCACAAACTCCTCGCCTCGCAAATATGCAACTGCAGCATCAATGATTTCGTTAAAGTTGTGAGGAAGAATTTTTGACGACAAGCCCACGGCAATACCTTCGACACCCTGTGCCAACAAAAGCGGAAATTTCACAGGCAATGTCACAGGCTCTTTCTTGCGGCCGTCATATGAGAGTGTCCATTCGGTGGTTTTGGAATTATAGAGCGTTTCTAGAGCAAACGACGACAATCGTGCTTCGATATAACGGCCTGCCGCCGCCGATGCTCCGGTCAAAATATTACCCCAGTTACCTTGTGTTTCTACCAGCAAGTCTTTCTGGCCCAACGCAACGAGAGCATCGTTGATTGACGCATCGCCGTGAGGGTGATATTGCATGGTGTTACCCACGATATTGGCAACCTTGTTAAAACGGCCGTCATCAAGAGTTTTCATTGAGTGCAAAATGCGTCGTTGAACGGGCTTCAGACCGTCGTCAATGTGAGGCACTGCACGTTCAAGAATTACATAAGAAGCATAGTCCAAGAACCAACTGCGGTACATGCCACGCAGATTTTTCACAACATCGGCCGATGTGTCGACATGATGATGCGTTGTTTCTTCGGTTTCTTCTTGAGGTTGTGACAACTCGTCTTCGGGGTCTATTGGAGTCAACTCGTCGCTCATATATTTTTTGCTGAATGATATTTGTTAGGACATTTTGCGGCATAATAATTCATACCACCTACAAAGATACGAAGAAATGAGCGAGAAACGACAAGTTTACTTGGATATTTTTTCAAAGCAAACAAAAGTATTTTCGATATTTATTCTCAAGGACACTCATAAGCGAGTGAAAAAACAACCAGTTTTATTGAATATTTTTAGCAGCGAGCGTCTATATTCAGCAATTTGACGAAATTTCCTCGCCAAATTGTTTAAACGCCACTGCTATCGCATCTCTCACGCGGTGAAACTCGCTCATAACATAGTCTTCGGCACCTTGTGCCTCCGACGGATCGTCAAATCCGATGTGTCGATGCTCGCCAACTTCTCCCACAAATACGGGACATGACTCTCGCGCACCGCCGCACACCGTAACCACATAATCCCACGGCTCGTTGAGATATTCCTCTACACTTTTGGGTGTATGAGTCGAAATATCTATACCCACTTCAGCCATAACTTTCACGGCTGTGGGGTTAACATGCTCGGCCGGGCGAGTGCCTGCCGAGCACACAGTCATTTCAGGAAACATTGACTGCATAAAGCCGTGCGCCATTTGGCTACGGCAACTATTGCCCGTACATAATATCAATACTTTCATTTTCATTATCTTTTTTCCGGTTCCATGTGCACTGCCACGTGCGTTCCTTGACCATATCGGGCCTTAATGCCGGCTTCAATTTCAGTCGCCACGGCATGAGCCTCGCTGAGCGACGTTTCACCGGCCATTCTCACATGAAATTCTATTGCATATCGGGTGCCGATGCGTCGAGTGCGCAGATGATGAGGCGAACTCACTTGTTCAAAAGACAATATAATTGCCATGATCTCATCTTCCACCTCCTTTGGCAACGATTTTTCGAGCAATTCGCCGACACAAGGCCTCATCAAGTCATAGGCCACTTTCATGACAAACACGCTGACAAAAATTGCCGCTATCGGGTCAAGCACACGCCACTCTTCTCCCAACAAAATTGCGCCGCCAATGCCCACCATGGTTGCAATTGACGACAAAGCATCGCTGCGATGATGCCAAGCATTGGCCACTACAGCTGGTGAACCCACTCGCTTGCCGACATTTATAGTATATCGAAACAAGATTTCCTTTGACAAAATTGAGATAATGGCCGCAACAAGCGCCACATATCCCGGGGCGGGCAACTGCTCGCCGCTCAACACAGCCACAATTGCCGAAACACCGCTATAACATATTCCTATCCCGGCCAACATCAACGCCAAACCGATAACAACCGTGGCCAACGTTTCATATTTACCATGCCCATAGTGATGATCGTCATCTTGAGGTTTTGACGACACACCCACCATCACAAGCACCACTATATCAGTCACAAAGTCAGACAGCGAGTGCACAGCATCGGCAATCATGGCGCCACTATGACCAAGAATACCGGCCACAAACTTTGCCACCACAAGAACCATATTAACTACCGTGCCGACAAATGTAACGCGATACACTTCTTTTTTGCGTTCTTGTTCCATACTTTGATTTGATTATAACAGGTTTCTCTCGCAAATATAGTGAAGATTTGTCAATAAATGTGGTTGCGACCTCTTATTTAGATGCAGTCTCAATTATTTTTGCTAACTTTGCATTTCATACGGCACATCTCAGCCAGAGATGCAACCCGTTGACAAACAATAATAATCAATTTAACCAAATTATGGCTCAACAAGAAGAAGTTTTTAAGAAAATCGTTTCACACGCCAAGGAATACGGTTTTGTTTTTCAATCAAGTGAAATTTATGATGGTTTAGGTGCTGTTTATGACTATGGTCAAAACGGTGTAGAACTCAAAAACAACATCAAACGCTATTGGTGGGACGCAATGACTTTGCTCAACGACAACATCGTGGGCATCGACTCTGCAATCTTTATGCACCCCACTATTTGGAAAGCATCAGGTCACGTTGACGCATTCAACGACCCCTTGATTGATAATAAAGACTCTAAAAAACGCTATCGCGCCGACGTTCTCATCGAAGAAGAACTCGCCAAGATGGACGATAAAATCGAAAAAGAAGTTGCCAAAGCTGCTAAACGTTTTGGCGAATCTTTTGACGAAGCCCTTTTCCGTGAAACCAACCCTCGCATTCAAGAAATCGTTGCTAAACGCGAAGCTCTTCACACTCGCTTTGCAACTGCACTCAACGACAGCAACCTTGAAGAATTGCGTCAGATTATCATCGACCAAGAAATCGTGTGCCCCATCTCAGGCACTAAAAACTGGACAGAAGTGCGTCAGTTCAACCTCATGTTCAAAACCGAAATGGGTAGCACTGCCGAAGGTTCTATGGGCGTATATCTCCGTCCCGAAACCGCACAAGGTATCTTTGTAAACTACCTAAACGTGCAAAAAACAGGCCGCATGCGCCTTCCCTTTGGTATCGCACAAATCGGTAAAGCATTCCGCAACGAAATCGTTGCTCGCCAATTCATCTTCCGTATGCGCGAATTTGAACAAATGGAAATGCAATTCTTTGTTCGTCCCGGCGAAGAACTCAACTGGTTTGCAAAATGGAAAGAAACTCGTTTGAAATGGCACAAGGCTCTCGGTCTCGGCGACCACAAATATCGTTACCACGACCACGACAAACTCGCTCACTATGCCAACGCCGCTACTGACATCGAGTTTGAAATGCCTTTCGGATTCAAAGAAGTTGAAGGTATCCAC
>JAFPCM010000083.1 GCA_017390185.1 Muribaculaceae bacterium | reverse complement strand
TTGCTATCTTGGCGATGCATTTGCGACAAAAAAAGGCGTGGTACATGCACCACGCCTTGTGTTATGACTAAACAGTAATCTATCTTTATTAGTTGTTTTCGGGACGAAGTTTGCGAACTGTCACAGCAGTTTGCCACATTTCGCTTTCGCGCAATTCTTTGAGCTCGGCTTCGAGTTTCACACGATAGTCGGGTTGAGAGTTGCTGTCGATTGAGATTTGAGCTTCGTTACCAGTCTTAACGCTTTCATAAAGTTTTTGAACAACGGGTTTGATTGCATCGTGGAATGGGCCCATCCAGTCAAGAGCACCGCGTTGTGCAGTTGTTGAGCAGTTTGCATACATCCAGTCCATACCGTTTTTAGCAAACAAAGGCATCAATGATTGAGTCAACTCTTCAACTGTTTCGTTGAATGCTTCTGAAGGAGTGTGGCCGTTTTCACGCAACACTTCATATTGAGCCAACAACAAACCTTGGATAGCACCCATCAATGAGCCGCGTTCACCTGTAAGGTCACTTGTTGCTTCGCGTTCAACTGTTGTTTCAAACAAATATCCTGAACCGATACCGATACCGAGAGCCAATGCACGGTCAGTTGCGCGACCTGTAACATCTTGGTAAACAGCATAAGAAGAGTTCAAACCGCGACCTTCAAGGAACATTGTACGCAATGATGTACCTGAGCCTTTGGGAGCAACGAGGATAACGTCAACATCAGCGGGAGGAACTACACCTGTGCGGTCGCTCCATGTGATTGCAAAACCGTGAGAGAAATAGAGGGCTTTGCCGGGAGCAAGACGTTCTTTAATAGTGGGCCATACCGAAATTACAGCAGCGTCAGAGAGCAAGCACATGATGATTGATGCTTTTTCGCAAGCTTCTTCAATGCTGAAAAGAGTCTCGCCGGGAACCCAACCGTCAGCGATAGCTTTGTCAAATGTTTTACCTTGGCGTTGACCAACGATTACATTGAAACCATTATCTCGTAGATTCATACTTTGACCAGGACCTTGCACACCATAACCGATAACTGCAATAGTTTCGTCTTTAAGTATTTCTCTTGCTTTTTCTAAAGGAAATTCTTCGCGGAGGACTACATTTTCTTCAACTCCGCCAAAATTCATTTTTGCCATAGTTCTTGTGTTTGATTTAAATTCTGTTGCAAATTTACTCTATTTCTCTAAATTCGCAAAACTTTTGTCACAAAAATTATAATTTTTATATCAATTTCTTATTTAAAAGTGATTTTTGAGCGACAAATCACACCATTTTGGCCTTTTATCTCAACATCTGCAACATTTTCGACTTGCACCACATTAATATCTACACATGTTCCGCAATGTGCTTCTTGCTGATACATGATTTCAAATCGCGCAATCTTGTGGGCATCATAATAGTCGACGTCCCATTGGTTGAGCACTTTCTCAATGTAGCGAATGCTGTTGACATGGCGGTTAAAGTCGATGTCACTTGAGCGGAACACATACGGCTCGGTGCGGTCAACGGCTGTGAGGGGACGCATGCGGCTTTGTTTTTCGATGGGACATGGGCGGTCATGCTCGGTCAATGCAAGGTCGGCCAACATTGAAATATCACCTGGGGCACGCGTTTCCATATTGATTGCCACCCATATTGTGCGCACATAACCAATCACCTCATCTCCTACCGTAATCTCAAAGTTACGTTCAGAATACAGACGATTAAAATTTTCAATCCAAGTGGTAAAAGTAAACGTCTCATCAGCGCCAGGCATGCGTTTCATCTCGACAGTCAATCGGCTGAGCACCCACGCAAGATTATATTTCATCATGCCGGCGTAGCCACAACCGAGAATATCGGCATGCTCAGTTGCCACCGAAATTACCCGCTGGGCAAATGCTGTCAATGGCAATTCTTGCTGCGCGTTACACTCAGCTACCGACGAGAAGAATTCATGACGATGTTCTTTTACTATTTCTGACATCTTATTCTGCTTTGGCTTTACGACGGTTTTGTTCTTCGATAAAGAGGTCAACATATTCAACCGGCGATTTCGTTACCGCCACGCGACCACTGCGAACAAATTGTCGGATATCATAATTTTTCAATTCGTCAAACAATGCTTCGGTCTCGTCTGAATGACCGGTCTTTTCAATTACGGTATATTCGCGAGTGATTTCGAGAATGCGAGCATTGTGGCGGCGAATGATAACCTCCAATTGTTTTTCATCGAGCAATCTTTCGGTTGGCACTTTGTAAAGCGCCACTTCTTGATAAACAATTTCTTCATCGGTATACAAAAATGATTTCAACACATCGATGCGTTTTTCGATTTGTTGCACCACTTTTTCCATCATCACGCGATCGCTATAGCATGTAATCGTGAACTTGTGAACACCCTCGATTGATGATGGGCTCACCGACAAACTCTCGATATTGAGACAACGACGTGTGAAAATGATTGAAATCTGATTGAGAAGGCCAACCTGATTTTCAGAGAACACTGTTACTGTATATAATTGTTTTTCCATTGTCATTCAATATTTATGAAAGTTGATACTTTTCATCGGGAGTAATCAAAATCTCGTCAACGCCTGCCCCGGGAGGTGTCATGGGGAAAATCTTGTCGGTGGCTTCGATACTCACATTGAGCAAGTATGCACCATCGTGATTAAGCATTCGCTCAATCGCTCCGTCAAGTTGTTCACGGCTTTCAACATTTTCGGCTTTAATGCCATAGGCCGATGCTATCTGCACAAAGTCGGGATTGATCATAGGGGTTTGCGAGAAGCGAGAGTTGAAGAACATTTCTTGCCATTGTCGCACATTGCCAAGGAAATTATTATTCAGGAGAATAATTTTCACAGCTGTGCCATATTCCATAATTGTGCCCAATTCCTGCAAGGTCATTTGCAAACCGCCGTCACCGGTGAAGAAACACACTGTGCGCTCGGGAGCACCCATTTTGGCACCTATAGCTGCGGGCAAGCCAAAGCCCATCGTACCCAATCCGCCCGATGTGATAATGCTCTTGGGCAATGTATAGCGGAAATAGCGCGATGAGAACATCTGATTTTGGCCGACATCAGTAACAAGCACTGCTTTGTCGTTGGTTGCGGCCGATACTTTATTCACAACCTCGCCCATAAGCATAAGACCTTCTTCGGGGAAAACCTCGCGCTTGATGACGCGTTCTCTTTCCACTGCGTCACATTCGTCAAATGTCTTGAGCCACTCGGTGTGCTTGGCTTCGTTTACAAGCGGGAGCAACTGTGTGAGCACCTCACGAGCATCACCGTGAATTGTCGCGTGAGTCTTTATGTTTTTATCAAACTCGGTCGAATCAATATCGATGTGAACGATTTGTGCCTGACGGGCATATTTAGAAGTGTCGCCGGTCACACGGTCGTCAAAACGCATACCGATAGCAATAAGCAAGTCGCAGCGGTTGGTGTTTACATTCGGACCAATATTGCCATGCATGCCAAGCATACCTTTATATAAGGGGTGAGACGATGGCATAGTCGACAATCCCAACAAAGTTGCAGCTACGGGAATGTCGGCTTTTTCGGCCAACGCAGCCAATTCTTTTTCCGCGCCCGAAATCATCACACCATGTCCCGACAAAATCATTGGACGTTCGGCCTTATTGATCATTTCGGCCACTTTCGCTACATCATTGCTGTTTACCTCGGGATAAGGAATGTAACTGCGAATGAAGTTGCACTTTTCGTGCGACCATTCCACCATGCCGTTTTGTGCATCTTTGGCAAAGTCGAGCACAACGGGTCCAGGACGGCCCGAGTTGGCTATATAGAATGCACGTGCCACAGCCCATGCGATATCTTCGGGACGACGAATCTGATAAGCCCACTTTGTGATAGGTTGGGTAATACCCACCACATCGGTTTCCTGAAAAGCGTCAGAGCCAAGAAATGCCGACGCAACCTGACCGGTGATAACCACCATAGGAGTGCTGTCCATCAACGCATCGCTCAATCCGGTAATTGTATTTGTCGCAGCCGGACCCGATGTAACAATCACAACACCTGTGCGGCCCGACACACGCGCATAACCTTGGGCTGCATGAGTTGCACCTTGCTCGTGGCGAACAAGAATATGTTTGAGCTGGTCGGCATAGTCATACAATCGGTCATACACCGGCATGATAGCGCCACCGGGGTAACCAAACACGCGGTCAACACCCTCGGCTATCAACGACTTTATCAGAGCCTCGGCTCCTGTAATTTTTTCACTCATATATTGTAGATTTATTTATTCAACAATTCAGTTGCAACCAGTTAAAGTTCTCTGACACCGCCCTTATCGGCCGATGTCACCATTGCGGCATAAGCGCGCAATGCTTTTGAGATTTGTCGGTTACGTTTCACTGGTGTAAATGCGTCTTTACCACGAGTTTCTTCTTGTGCTCGGCGTTGAGCCAATTCCTCGTCGCTCACCTCAACATTGATTGAACGCTCAGGAATGTTGATGCTGATGATGTCGCCGGTGCGAACAAGGCCGATGTTGCCACCAGCGGCAGCCTCGGGCGAAATGTGACCGATTGACAAGCCCGATGTGCCGCCTGAGAAACGGCCGTCGGTAATCAACGCACATTGTTTACCCAAGTGTTTTGATTTGATATAGCTTGTGGGATAAAGCATTTCTTGCATACCGGGACCGCCTTTGGGACCTTCGTGGGTAATCACCACCACATCGCCGGCAACCACCTCGTCGCGCAAGATTGCTTCAACCGCATCTTCTTGCGATTCATAAACCTTAGCAGGGCCGCGGAAGCAGAAGATACTCTCGTCAACGCCGGCAGTTTTCACCACGCAGCCGTCCTGTGCAATATTACCGCGCAACACTGCGAGACCGCCGTCCTTTACATAAGCATTTTCAAAGTCGCGGATACAGCCTTTGGCACGATCGTCATCGAGCGACTCATACATCGCATTTTGAGAGCCGAGCACAAGGTTTTTCTTTTCGCCGGGGGCACTCTTCCACCAATTTGCAGCTTCATCACCAAATTCCTTGCCTCCGATAGCATATTTCTCAATAGCCTCGCCCAATGTCAGACCGTCAACACGCTTGACATTTGTGTCAAGAATACCATTTTCGGCAAGAATTTTCATAATCGAGATGATACCGCCTGCACGGTTTACATCTTGAATGTGATATTTTGAGTTGGGAGCTACCTTGCAAAGCACGGGAGTGTGACGAGAGAGAGCGTCAATGTCGGCCATAGTGAATCGTGCGCCAGCCTCATTGGCAACAGCCAACAAGTGGAGCACGGTGTTGGTCGAGCCGCCCATTGCAATGTCGAGAGTCATGGCATTGAGCATAGCCTCACGAGTAGCAATGCTGCGGGGCAACACGCTATCATCGTCGTCATTATAGTAAGCCAAGGTATTCTTTACGATAAGCTGGGCTGCACGGCGAAACAATTCGGTGCGATTGGCGTGTGTAGCCACAATGGTTCCATTACCAGGCAATGCCAAACCGATGGCTTCGTTGAGCGAGTTCATCGAGTTGGCGGTGAACATACCCGAGCAAGAGCCGCAAGTGGGGCAGCCGCGTTGTTCGAGTTTGGCAACCACGTCGTCCGACACGCTATCGTCGGCAGCATCGATCATCACATCGATAAGGTCAAGCGCACGGTCACCCAAACGACCGGCTTCCATTGGGCCTCCCGACACAAACACTGCGGGAATGTTCAATCTCATGGCAGCCATGAGCATACCGGGAGTCACCTTGTCACAGTTAGAGATACACACCATGGCATCGGCCTTGTGGGCGTTAACCATATACTCGACACTGTCGGCAATCAAGTCGCGTGATGGCAATGAGTACAACATGCCGTCGTGACCCATAGCGATGCCATCGTCAATGGCGATAGTGTTAAACTCGGCAGCAAAACAGCCAAGTTTCTCAATTTCCTGTTTAACAATCTGACCTATTTCGTGCAAATGGGTGTGTCCGGGCACAAACTGTGTAAACGAGTTTACGACAGCAATGATTGGACGACCCAACTGTTCTTCTTTCATACCATTGGCACGCCACAATGCGCGTGCGCCTGCCATACGGCGGCCTTGTGTACTTGCCACACTTCTAAGAGGTTTGCTCATAATGCTCTTTTTTTATTAAATCAAGATGCCTCCCTGATTATATTCTAAAAGGGGAGGCATCGAGTTATATTATTTACAATCTTGCTTATACACGGCAAGTTAGCCCTCCCCTCTTTTCAAGGACAGCGACGACCACCACGTTTAGTAGGTGCGATGCTTGCTGTGCATAGTTGTTATTCATCTCTATTGATTTTGATTATTACGTTGCAAATTTATAGTGTTTCTTGCAAACAAGCAAATAATTCTCGCAAAAAACAATCAATTCGCTTACCAAATGCAATCAAAAACCGCAAAATTCAAAATTTTCGCCCAAATCGGCACTTTTATCCACGGGCCAACAACCCCTTCAACCAACACATTATTTATAATAAAAACACCTGTTAAAACCATTCGTTAAATAATGCTTAACTATCTTGACATAGTTAAAATCTATCTTTTTGAACAAATTCATAGCAAAACCGCACCATTTTGCTACTAAAATTCTCTAAAATTGATTTTTAACACATTAATTCGAGATATTTTGTCTTACATTTCAATAATTTGTTTTAACTTTGCAACTTGAAATTCCCATATCATGCCCTTTCGTGTGATATCCCAAATTTTAAAAAATAAAAATAAGTATAAATAAAAATGTTTAATTAAAAATTAAGATGAAAAAACTGTTTCTATTACTTTTAGCAGTCTTTGCCGTCTCTGTCAGTGCCGTTGCACAGGTACAAGTTAAAGGTACCGTCATCGGAGAAGAAGACGGAGAGCCGATTATCGGTGCTACCGTATCGGTTAAAGGAAATAGCAAACTGGCTATCGCTACCGACTTTGATGGTAACTTTGTGCTCAATGTTCCATCAAAATCATCGGTTATCGAGATCAAGTACATCGGTATGCACACCGAAGAAGTTAAAGCCAGCGAGTTTCCCAAAACTATCACATTGAAATCAAACACTCAACAACTTGGCGAAGTTGTCGTAACCGGTATGGCTAACGTTGACAAACGTTTGTTTACTGGTGCATCTGCCAAGATTGATGCCGACGACGCTCGCATCACAGGTGTTGCCGACATTTCTCGTTCACTCGAAGGTCGCGCTGCCGGTGTATCGGTACAAAACGTATCAGGTACTTTCGGTACAGCTCCCAAAATTCGTGTGCGTGGTGCTACTTCAATCTACGGTACTTCAAAGCCTCTTTGGGTAGTAGACGGTGTGATCCTCGAAGACGCGGTTGAAATCTCGGCCGACGCTCTTTCATCTGGTGACGCCGAAACTCTTATCGCATCGGCTGTTGCCGGTCTTAACGCCGACGACATCGAGTCGTTCCAAATCCTCAAGGACGGTTCGGCTACATCAATCTATGGTGCTCGCGCCATGGCTGGTGTGATCGTTGTAACAACAAAACAAGGTAAATCAGGTAAAACAAGCATCAACTATACTGGTGAGTTCACTTACCGCATGAAGCCCAGCTACAACGACTTCAACATCAGCAACTCACAAGAGCAAATGGGTATCTATAAAGAAATGGAGCAAAAAGGCTGGTTGTCATTTGCATCACTTGCCAACTCTTCTTCTTCAGGTATCTATGGTACAATGTACAAGCTCATGGACACTTACAACCCCGCAACTGGCGAATATGGCTTGGCCAACACTGCTTCGGCTAAGAACGAATATCTTCGTCAAGCTGAAATGCGCAACACCGACTGGTTTGACTTGTTGTTCAACAACAACATCATGCAAAACCACGCTGTCAGCATCTCTGGCGGTACCGACAAGGGTTCATTCTACACCTCGTTCTCTTATATGAACGACGAAGGTTGGTACAAACAAAGTAACGTTGAGCGTTATACTTTCAACGCAAACGCTACTTACAACCTCTCAAAACACCTCAAAGTTAAATTGCTTACTAGTGACTCATATCGTCAACAAGTTGCTCCTGGTACATTGAGCCAAGACGTTGACGTGGTATCGGGTGCCGTTTCTCGCGGTTTCGACATCAACCCCTACTCTTATGCGTTGAACACTTCTCGTACAACCGACCCCAACGCTATCCTCACTCGTAACTATGCCGACTTCAACATCTTCAACGAACTTGAAAACAACTACATGGATGTTAACGTGCTCGACCTTAAATTCCAAGGCGAAATCAACTGGCGTCCCATTTCAGGTCTTGAATTTGGTGTAATCGGTGCGTTCCGTCACTCTTCAAGCAAGCAAGACCACTATGTAAAAGACGGCTCTAACCAAGCCAACGCATATCGTGCCGGTGTAATTCCCGAAAACGCGACTATTCGCGCTTCAAACCCCTACCTCTACACCGACCCCGATGATCCCAACTCATTGCCTCAAACAGTATTGCCCAAGGGTGGTATCTTCTACCACACTTTGTACTCAATGTCACAATATGACGTTCGTGCAACAGGTAAATTTGACCGCACATTCAACAACGACCACATCACAAGCGTGTTTGGTGGTGTTGAAGCAAGCTCAATCGACCGTCGCACTGAGTACTTCCAAGGCTGGGGTATATGCTATGACAACGGTAACCTCCCCTTCACCGATTGGAAACTCTTCAAACAAATGAACGAAGAAAACGCTAACTACTTCAGCGACCAATCATACTACCGTCGTTCAGCTGCATTCTTCGGTACAGCATCTTACTCTTACCAAGGTAAATACATCATCAACGGTACTATCCGTTATGAAGGTTCTAACAAACTCGGTAAATCAAGTCAATCACGCTGGTTGCCTACATGGAACGTATCAGCAGCTTGGAATGCCGACTCTGAATCATGGTTCCAAAACCCCGTTGTTTCAACTGCTAAGTTGCGTGCTTCTTACTCACTTACAGGTGAAAGTGGTCCCGCAAGCGTATCTAACGCATTGGCAATCTACAACCCCACTCGCCCCTGGCGTCAAGACACCGACGCTTATGAAGAAGCGCTCATGATCAGCGAACTTGGCAACTCTGAACTTACATATGAAAAGAAACGCGAGTTTGACCTTGGTGCTGACCTCGGTTTCATCAACAACCGTTTGAACCTCTCATTTGACTGGTATGTTCGCGACAACCACGACCTCATCGGTTATGTATTTACCGAAGGTGTCGGCGGTACTATCCGCAAATGGGCTAACGCCGCTTCATTGGCATCACACGGTGTTGAATTCACACTCTCTACTCGCAACATCACTACTAAAGATTTCCAATGGACAACCGACTGGACATTTGCATACGCTAAAAACGAAATCTCTGAACTCAACTCACGCTCACGCGTTATCGACTTGGTTCAAGGTTCAGGTTATGCAATCCAAGGTTACCCCGTACGTGCCATCTTCTCAATTCCTTTCGTAGGTCTTAACGAAGAAGGTATTCCCCAAATCATCAACGAAAAAGGTGAAGTAACAACTTCAGATATCAACTTCCAAGACTTCGAAAACCTTGACTTCCTCAAGTATGAAGGTCCTGCTGACCCCACTATCACTGGTGGTTTCGGTAACATGTTGCACTGGAAAGGCTTCCACCTCAACCTCTTCCTCACTTATGCATTTGGTAACAAGATTCGTCTTGACCCGGTATTCTCGGCTGCATATAGCGACCTCTCGGCTATGCCCAAAGAGTTCAAAAACCGTTGGGTATCTCCCGGCGACGAAAAGCTCACTGACATCCCCGCCATCGCTTCACTCCGTCAATACAAAAACGACCCCTACTTGTCTTATGCTTACAATGCTTATAACTACTCAACTGCTCGCATCGCCGACGGTGACTTCATTCGCTTGAAAGAAATCTCGTTGACTTATGACTTGCCCCGCAGCGTTATCAACGCATTGAAGATTTCTTCGGCTTCAGTTAAAGTTCAGGCTACTAACATCTGCCTCCTCTACTGTGACGAAAAACTCAACGGACAAGACCCCGAATTCTTCAACTCAGGTGGTGTGGCTTCGCCCATTCCCAAGCAGTTCACTTTCACCTTGCGTTTCGGAATTTAATTAATGTAATCTCAATTTAGACAATTATATGAAACTGAAGAATATATTATATGGTGTGTCAGCAATCGCTCTCATGGGGTTGACTTCTTGTGACGACTTCCTTGACAAAATTCCCGACACACGTGTTGAACTTGAACAAGTTGAACAATTGAGTATGCTTCTTGTCACTTCATATCCCACTGCCAACTATGGCCTCGTGTGTGATTTCTCAAGTGACAACGTTGACGACAACAACTCACCCGACGCTAACGGTAACCGTTACAACCTCACTCCCTATGACAAGGGCGACGAAGAGCTTTACACTTTCCAAGATGTAAAATCAGCTACAGGTACCGACTCTCCCTCTTACATCTGGGAAGGTTTCTACTCTGCTATTGCAGGTGCTAACGCCGTACTCGAAAAGATTCCCGAAATGGAAGCAAAAGGCACAAGCCTCGCCGGTTACGAAAAGCTCCCCGCAATCAAAGGTGAAGCCCTCATGATTCGTGCATACTGCCACTTTATTCTCGCAAACATTTTCTGCGAAGCATATCGTGGTCCCGAATTGAGTAAAACTATTCTTGGTATCCCCTACATCAAGACTCCCGAAACAACAGTTAAGCCTCACTACGAACGTGGCACACTTGCCGACGTTTACGACAACATCGAACGCGACTTGCTCGAAGGTCTTCCTTTGATCAACAACGGTCTTTATGAAGTGTCAAAATATCACTTCAACACAGCTGCTGCCAACGCATTTGCTGCACGTTTCTTCTTGTTCAAACGCGACTATCAAAAAGCTTTGGACTATGCTAACGCTGCTTTTGGTGGTGAAAACGTTGATGTGTCTCAATTCATGAGCGACCTTTGGCAAAACCTCGGTAATTTCTATTACATCAGCGACTTCGGCCTCTACTACAACAACATTGACAAGGCTCGCAATTTCATGCTCATCCCCACATATTCTATCCAATTGCGCCACACTGCCTCTTCAAGCCGTTTCGCAACCACTCGCGATGCTAAACGCGCTACACTCCAAGGCCCTGGCCCATCTTGGGAAAAATATCGTTGGCAAGCAAGCGACGGTTCTGGCGAAGTGTTCTCAATGAACCCCTGTTTCAACGGTGCTTGCGGTGTTAACGGTAAAGCCGAATGGGGTACTTTCTTTGCAGGTACATGTGCCGAACAATTTGAATACACCGACAAAGTTGCCGGTATCGGTTATGCTCACATCACTCGCGCCGAATTCACAGGTGAAGAAACTCTCCTCGTTCGCGCCGAAGCAAAAGCATTCCTCGGTGACAAAGCAGGTGCTATCGCCGACTTGGCTGTTTGGGATAACGCTCACCGCGTTTACACTTCAGGCGACAATTATGTTGACTTGACCGAAAAAGTATTGCGCGACTTCTATGTAACAGAAGATCCCGGCTACGGTATCGCCAAGCAAATCAACATCGACGAAGTGTGCCCCAGCACCGAATACTCACTCACCGACGACATCTTACCCATTGTACAATGTGTTCAACACTACCGCCGCATCGAAACCATCCACACTGGTATGCGTTTCTTTGACCTCAAACGCTTTGGCATCGAATACACTCACAAGTATGGCAAAGACGGTGTTGAGCTCACAATGACTAAAATGGACCCCCGCAAAGCTATCCAGATTCCTACTGAGGTTCTCGCTGCTGGTCTCCAACCCAACAAGCGTGCCGACAAAAACGCAATCAATCAAAGCCTTGCTAAATACAAACTTGTTAAATAATAATCGCTACAGATATGAAATTCTATAAATATATTTTGGCGTCAGCGCTCACTCTCGCATTGTCACCTGCATTTGTATCATGTGGCGATGAAGAACTCGGCGAAACAATCTTCCCCGATGTGACTGACACTGTAGACCCCAACTCGGCTACATACAAATTTGACACTTGGTTGAATCAGAATTTCCGCGACATCTACAACCTCAACTTCTGCTACAAGATGATTGACGTTGAAGCCGACATGAACTACAACCTCGTGCCCGCATCTTTTGACAAAGCTCGCGACTTGGCTCTTCTCACAAAATACCTTTGGTTTGATTCTTACAAAGAACTCGCTACCGAAGAATTCCTCAAAGAGCACGGTCCTCGCATTATTCACTTGATTGGTTCTCCCGCCTACAACCCCCAAACAGGTACTATCATCCTCGGTTTGGCTGAAGGTGGTATCAAAGTTTCTCTCTTCCGCGTTAACGACTTGGATGTTAACGACTTTGCACAATTGAACGAATACTACTTCCGCACAATGCACCACGAGTTTGCTCACATCATGCACCAAACTAAGAGCTACCCCACTGAGTTCAACACTCTTAGCAACGGCCGCTATGACCAGAGCAACTGGCAAGACCGCAACGGTGGTATCGTTACTTCACTCGGTTTCATCACCAACTATGCAAGTTCTGAAACTCGTGAAGACTTCGCCGAAACTATTGCCAACTATGTAACTCGCACCGATGAACAAGACCAATTCCTTCTTTGGTGTGCCGACCAAAACTGGTATTCAGGCGATGACGAAACCAACCAATCAGTTGCTCAATGCTATTATTGGTATCCTGATAGTGCATCTCAAGCGGACAATAAAAGATGCTATGATTTGCGATTTGTGGATAACAAAAATCTGAATCTAATGACAGTTGAAGAAGTGTTATACACAAAAGACAAACAAGGCAATTGGGTTGAAGACAAGAAAAATAAAGGTCGTATCTTTTCAACAATAGACGATATAGAAAAATACCTCGCAGAAAAAGAAGAAGCAGGCTTCAAGATGTATCCATATGAAATAGACGATAAAGTTGATGGTCGTGCTATCATCGAACAAAAACGCAACATTGCACGCAACTGGTTCAAAGACGAATGGGGCATCAGCTTCGACTCTTTGCGCTCTATCGTTCAATACCGTCAAGCCAACTTCGACATTGAAGCGCTTCGTCAGGAAATCGAAAACATTCAATAACGGCGTAATCAATTATTCAACATGAAAAAATTAATATATCTTTCAATAGCATTGTTGACTGCATCGGCATTCTGCTCTTGCAACAACGAGGAAGAAGACATCTTCGGCCAATCGGCTGCCGAACGCCTCGAAGCGGCCAAAGCCGAATATACCGATGTCCTCACTGCTAACGGAGGCAAATGGCTTATGGAATACTTTGCCAACGCCGACGAGCAAGGTTATGCTTTCGTTGTAACATTCAACGAAAATGGTGCAGTGTCTGTATCGGGCAACAACGAGTGGATCAAAGGTTTCAAAAACGACACTTCTTTGTGGGATATCGTTCTTGACAATGGTCCCGTTCTCACATTCAACACCTATAACAAAGTGTTTCACGTAATGAGCGACCCTGCCGACATCATTGGCGGTCCCGTGAACGATGCAACCGGCTCTGAAATCGACGAAACCGGTACTGGTCACGGCGGTGACTATGAGTTCATGATTATGGGCACAACTGCAACATCGGGCGACGCATTGCGTCTCAAAGGCAAAAAACGTGGCATCTCAACATGGATTACTCCCCTCGCTGCCGATGCTGACGACCAAGCTATCCTTGCCGAATATGCCAACGCAGGCACCAAGATGTTCAACAGCAAAATCTATCCCCTATACATGACTCACAGCAATGGCGAGCGTTTTGTGATGACAACCAACGGCAAAGGCATCTTCAGCTTCTATCCCGAAGCAGGTGACGCTATTACACAAACAGCGACTGCCAACGCAATCATGTCACCCTCGGGCATTCGCTTCATGGAACCTCTTGAAATTCCCCGTGCCAACGGTGAAACTATTACAGTTGAAACATTTGAACTTGACGAGAAAATGCAACTCGTTGGCGAATATGAAGGCCAAAGTTATGTAATGAATGCAGGTGTTCCCTCCGAAATCTTCACTCGTACAGCATTGGCATGGTCAGTTGCTAAGAAAGAAGGCAACTATGGTGGCGAAGTAGCTACAATCATGCAAAACATGGCAGACGAAATTCACACATATTTCAAAGGGAAACGTGATATGTCGGCTATAGAGTTTTCTTATAATAAAGCTAAAGAGTGTTATGTTCTTTCAATTATTATGAAGAATGTAAAAAATGTGGAATTTTATGGCCAAGAAATAGCCAATGAAGATGGGACTATTAACTTCTTTTTCCCAACAGATGAAACCATTGACTATAGCACTGGAGGTAAAACTATATATAACTCGATCGCAACAGTTAAGGAGTTATTGGATTACTTGAGCAACACCACATTTGTTCTCGAAACTCCATCGGCAATTAACCCCAGCGAAATCAAATTCTCAAACGCCGATAACGCCGACGATTTCTTCACAGTATTGCTCAAATAAGAGCAATATTGTGACCGAAATCGGTCATAATATCAACTATAAACTTAATTTACACAATAACTAACCAATTAATTCATTGCTTATGAAAAAGTTTACTTCTTTAGCACTCGCATTGGCAGTTTCTACCTCTGCGATGGCTGTAACAGTGCCTCAACTTGAGCCTGTTAAGGTTAAAGACTTTTCTTCAATTCAACTTGTTGAAAAAGTTCAAGCGACATCAAGAGTTGATGTTAACAACAATGCTCTTGTTAGCAAGTCTCTCACTACAAAAGCCATTCCCGCTGGCGCAACAGTTAAGCCCTTCTATGCAGATCCAAATGGCACATTCTACCCCTTGAATCTTTATGGTGGTGGTAGCTATGGTATTAATTTGATGCTTTTGCCTCCTTACGCAACTCTTGAATGGATGAACTACACCTACTACCTTGATCCCACTTCGGGCGACCCTGCTCTCGCTTATCAAGACTACACATGGAACTGGGAATATGTTGATTTCAATGGATCTGAAACTGCTACAACAGCATCTGACCTTATGACAGTAAATCAACCTTATTCATTTAAGTCATATCCCGAATATCCTGTTACAATGACCGCCCAAGAAAAAACTGAACTTACATACCAAAGCGCAATGCCTATATTCGGTGGTAACGGTGAGCTCAAGCCTTATTTTGGCCAACTAGCAGAGATTGGCGAAACTGAATATAAGGGTTCATATACATTCAACCAATTTTCTCCCGATATGGCAGAACTGTTTAGAACAGGCTATTTCGGGAAAGACAATAACAACACATGGGCTACTACTTGGGGGAGTGCTTACGAAGATGCAGGTTATACAAACTTCAAAGCACACGCAATGTGTCAATCATTTGCAAAGCCTGTAGCTCCTTATGCCATCAGCGAAATGAGAATCACTGCATTTGCAAACGCAGAGGCTGGTGCACAACTCAAATTCACATTCTTGAAAGTAAACAATGAAGGCTACATGACTTCTGAAGCTATTCACGAATACATTTATACATTACCTGAAGCTGTTAATGGAAGTATTGAAATACCTGTTGAATTTACAACTTCTGATGAATTTGGCTTTGAAATCGGATATAAACTCATTGATTGCGCTATGGTTATGTTGGTTACAGGATATACTGACGATAAATGGGCTGATTTTGACTTACCTTTCGCAGCATTTATTGTTGGCGAACCAACTGAAACTGTATTAGGCCCAAGTTGCGGTGCTTATTGTTCATTTGAAAAAGATGGTCAAACTTATGTAAAAATCTGCAACGGTCCCTACTCTTATTACACAGATGACACTCGCACTACTAAGATGTATCCCATCTCATATTTAATTGCTCTTGATGTGGAATATCCCTACCTTATGACTTATGGTAACTACACAACTGGTGAAAGTTATGAACCCGCTTCAGAATTTAACACATTGATCGATGCTACAACATCAGTTACTTATGGTCTATTGTGCTACGGCAAAGCTGAAGATATTTCATATGACACTGCTGACGGTAGCGATATCCCCGAATGGCTCACTATAGAAATCGCCGACAACGAAGTTGATTACAGCAGCTTTAAGGGTGAAGACGTAATCGTAACATTTGCGGTTGCTGATGGCCAAGACAACACTGATAAAGCTTGTGATATCGTTCTCTCATACAAAGGCAAAACTCAAACATACCACATCGCTCACACTTCAGGCGTAGAAGGCATCAAAGTTGACAACAGCGTTGCTGCTAAATACTACAACCTCCAAGGTATGGAAGTTGCTAACCCCGAAAACGGTCTTTACATCGTTAAACGCGGTAACAACGTAACTAAAGAAATGATTGTTAAATAATCATTGCCTTTAATACACTCAAAAGCCTCGGCACCCGCCGGGGCTTTTTTTGTTTAACCGTGGTTGAGCGCAGCGAGCCCACCGATTTCCACACTAAGAACAACATCTTGTAAAGATTATAGCAAAAAAAATCATTTATTTGAATTTTTATTGCTAATTTCGCATCATAATATTAAATCAGTAACATTATGACACAAGAATTAGACTGGGCCAACCTTTCATTTGGCTACATTCCCACCGACTACAATGTCAGATGCTATTTCAAAGATGGCAAATGGGGCGAAATCGAAGCCTCTCAATCTGAATCGATCAATATACACATCGCAGCCACTGCACTCCACTATGGCCAGGAAATATTTGAAGGCCTCAAAGCATTCCGCGGCAAAGACGGCAAAGTGAGAGTTTTCCGTCTTGAAGAAAACGCCAAACGCATCATCGAATCGGCAAAGGGTATCATGATGGAGCCCATTCCCGTGGAATTGTTCTGCGAAATGGTTAAGAAAGTGGTGAAACTCAACGAGCGCTTTGTTCCTCCCTATGGCAGCGGCGCATCACTCTATATCCGTCCGCTTGAAATCGGCACATCGGCACAAGTGGGTGTTAAACCCTCTGAAGAATACTTGTTCTTGATTCTTGTGACTCCCGTTGGTCCTTATTTCAAAGGCGGTTTCCGTCCCACAAACATCTGCATCATGCGCGAGTTTGACCGCGTGGCTCCCAAAGGCACCGGCCGTTGGAAAGTTGGTGGCAACTATGCAGCAAGCCTTGAAGCCGGACACAAAGCCCACAGCATGGGCTACTCGGCAGTGCTCTATCTCGATCCCAAAGAAAAGAAATATATCGACGAATGTGGTCCAGCCAACTTCTTTGCAATCAAAGACGGCAAATACATCACACCTGCGTCTGAATCAATTCTCCCCTCAATCACAAACATGAGCCTCAAGCAATTGGCTCGCGACATGGGCATCGAGGTTGAAGAACGCCACATTCCTATCGAAGAACTCGAATTTATTCAAGAAGCAGCAGCTTGTGGCACTGCTGCCGTTGCATCGCCCATCGGCGAAATTCACGACATTGACTCGGGCAAGAAATATATTGTATCAAAAGACGGCAACCCCGGCCCCATCACTACTGCTCTCTACAACAAGCTTCGCGGCATTCAACTCGGCGAAGAAGAAGACATCCACGGCTGGAACACCGTAATCGAATAACAACACTATCGGCCCCGCCGATTAGCAAAATACCACACAGGTTCTATAGCCGCCACCCGGTTGCAATAGAACCTGTTTTTATTTCACAACAGCAATGTATCGCACAATTATTGACAAATATTATCCCCAAGGCACCATCGGCCGCGACATCTTCATGCGACACTCGTCGCAAGTTGCAGCCAAAGCGCTTGCTGTGGCTCGCGACTGCAGCCTTGATATTGATGCAACCGAAATAGAGACAGCAGCCATGCTTCACGACATCGGCATCTGCCTCACCAATGCGCCCTCTATCGGGTGCAACGGCTCTGAGCCCTACATTTGTCACGGTATTCTCGGAGCGCAACTTTTGCGTCAAGAAAACATGCCCGAGATATATGCCCGAGTTGCCGAGCGACACACCGGCGCCGGACTAACCATTGACGACATCGATAGCCAACAATTGCCCCTACCCCGCATCGACCTGCTACCCGAAACGCAACTTGAACGACTCATTTGCTATGCCGACAAATTCTACTCAAAAAGCGGCGACATGCAAGAAAAAACAATTGAATCGGTGCGTCGCTCCATGCAACGCCACGGCCAAGCCACCTATGAGCGTTGGCTCGCCCTTGAGCGCGAATTTGGCCAAGCATAATAATTCCAACCCTTTATCACATTTTATGCAACAATTAAAAAATAGGCTGGTATATACTTGTTGGCACATAGTTTATCCTTAACCCCTCCGGGGCTTTGCCCCACCTCCCCTATTTTTTGCTCCGAAATTTCTCCGCAAAAAGCAGTGGAGGACTTTTGGCACACACGCTTACAGACGCTATCAACACAGTAACTTTTGC
>JAFPCM010000082.1 GCA_017390185.1 Muribaculaceae bacterium | reverse complement strand
GTCTTTGCGATTGATAAAGATGGTGGCTTCGATGCGCTGTTCGGGGTGTGCTTCAAGGTTGATGGCGCTGACTCTGATGTCAAACATTTCGCTCCAGCCCATGTCTAGAAAAGATGCAAGGTCTTCGTTCATGTCGCGTGGGATATAGCCCACTTTGTGGTCGTCATAGTAAATCGCAATTGCATTGGCGTCGTGAAGGTTGTTGCTGTCTCGTTCCATTTCTAGTTGTGTGCCAGGCTTGAGCTGGTCGATAACAAACAGTGCTTCGCAATAGGTGACTGCTGCCACTTTGAAACGCGAGTAAAAACGGCGTTTTTCGATTCGGTTCTTTTTCATAATAAATAGGTCTTTGCTGATTGTGTTGCAAAGGTAATGGTGGGTATGTGCGTGTTTAAAACACTATAAAGTTAAGAAATGTGAAAACAAGAGGACGCCGGTGGCTTTTGTGAAATTGTCGTGGGTGATTGGTGTTAGAGCTAGATAAAAAAAAGCCGTGGCAGTCAGGGAAGGGGGACTGCCACGGCTGTGTCTTGTGTGCTTTCACAGGATTAGAGTGGAACTCAAATTAAAAAATGTGTTTTTCATAGCATCAGTAAACTTTCTGAAATGTGTGTTTTTCGTAGTATCAGGATGATATCTTTTAAGGTGTGTTTTTCACAGTGTTAGTTAGAAATCATTGTCTTTTCTTTTTTGTAACGCAAATATAGTCACACTTCTTAGCTTGCAAAAATAGCTGCAACAGTTGCGTGAAAAAGATTTTTTGCAAAAAATTGCAGAAATGATAAAACATTGATAATTAGTGGTTAAATAAGATTTAAAATATAAAATACTGCAATAATATGTTGCCAAATGATATTAGTTCAATTAATTTTATTAAATTTGTTGCAAAATCAGCAATATGAAAGAATGTATAAAACCAAGTTATGCCCGCTTTGTTCTTGAGATGTTAAAAGCCGACAAAGTGGTTGATGAACAGGAGATTGAGGTGCTTAATAGATTGTGTGTCAAAAGAGGTTTGGAACGTAAACATCTGGCAGATGCACAGTCGTTGACATTGAGTGAAGCATACAAACATATTGCAGAATCTTGCACAACCGACAAAAAGAACTTAATTTATGACTTAGAGAGAATGTCGATAATTGATAACAGTCGGTCGCGCGAGGAAGCGCTGTTGCTCTTGGCTGTAAAGATGTGCTTGACTGACGAAAAAAACTTTACTATCGTGTCGGTGCCAAGCGGTGCGGTCGATTTTGCCCAATCACAGGTGGTTTATCTTGAAAACGGATTGGACAAACGACTTAACAGCGTGATTAAAGAGCGAGGCCGCGAGTTGTCAAATGCGTTGAGGGTGGCAGGCTTTGAGTTTATACATATTCCTGCAATTGCCCAACATTATGCCTCGTCGCGGTCGGAGTTTCTCAGGTCGATGGTGTCGTATATGTCGCCCACGCTTGGCGACGGCGAGATCGACCGTGTGATAGAGATGTTGCAAACAATGACCACGCAGTATTTCAAAACCGAGATTCTTGAAAGCCGCCTCGGATTCAGTTTCCCGGTGTCAAAGCCGTCGTTGCTGATAAAATTGGGCCGTAGTGCTGTGAACGGGGTGAGGCATTCCGACTTTTTGCAGATGAGGGTGACGCATAATATTGTCGATGAAGTTAATGCTCTTGTCGATGCGTTTGAGGAATGTGGCAACCATGGACTGGTGCAGATCAAGAATGTCAAAGATGAAAAGGGGACATTTGTTTACGACGGATTTTACAAAACCATCTTTGACATGGTTACCTATCGTCGTGGCTCTCGCAGTCGCATTGTGATAAATCCGTTGGCCAAAAAGAACAGGCTGATAATTGAGAGCGGCGACAGTAAGTGGAATCTTGAACTCGGCTTGGGTGAAGCGGCATTATATGTCTATCTGATATGTGAGTCGTTGTTATCGGCCGATGGGGGCGGAGCGAGATTCCGCAATCTCGGGAAAGCGAGCCGGACTCGCGTAATGGACAGTTATGGGGCGATATATGAAAGATTTGCGCCGCGTAATGCGCCCGACATCACATTGTCGTCAACACGCAACCCGATGATTTCGCGCATTAAGGCGGCGGTGAAAAAGTGTGGGTTGAGCGATGACAAGGCTTTATTTGACCCGCATGTAGATGAAAGCCGAGCTATTCAAATTGCTGTTGACATGGCCCAGGTGAAGGTGGTTGAAGGCGACGAAATAGTGCAATTTGAAGACTCTCAGTTGCGCAAAGTATATGAATCGACCAAACAAAAAGCAAGCAAGTAGTGTTTTATGGGCGTAAAATGGAGTTATTAACGCCGAAAAATGACATAAAATGTTGTGCCATTGTGAAAAAACTGCTAAATTTGTAGTCGCAAAAGGCAGTCAGTGATGACTTTTTATATGTAAAGCACGATACTAGCTTTATAACATGAAAATGCAAAGTAAATAGAAATTCAAAAGAAGTTAATTCAAACAACAATAATAAAAAGCCGAGAGGCAATCCTTTATTAGTATTTAGAAGTCATAAACCTATTATGGACAGTATTGAAAAGAAACCAAAAAGGCCAAGAATCAGTGGCGCTGTCAGTGTCAGTGCCGAAGGCCAAGAAACCCGTTATGAAAAAGTGAACTACAATCAGGGTGGCGATTATCAATCGGCAGGCGAACGCCGATACAACAATAACCGTCAAAGTGGTTATAACCGCGGCGGTAACAACTACGGAAATGGTGGCTATAACCGTCAAGGTGGCTACAACCGTTACAACAACGACAACTATCAACCCCGCAATAATCGTGACTACAACTCGTCGGCCGACGGCGAAATTGACGGCAATGTGCATGAAGGTTATCAACCACGTCGTCAACAGGGTGGTTACAACAACCGCGGATATAACAATAACCGTCAAGGCGGATATAACAACAATCGCCAAGGCGGATACAATAACAACCGTCAACAAGGTGGCAACCGTCAAGGCGGATATGGTAACAACCAAGGCGGTTACAACAATCGTCAGCAAGGCGGTGGCAATCGCCAACAAGGTGGCTATGGCAACAATAACCGTCGCCCCAACAACAACCGTCGTCAACAAGGCAATGATAGCATAATGCCCATGCGCGGCAAGAGCTTTACTCCACGCCCCAAACGCATTGAATATGAAATGCCCATCTTGGACCCCAACGAACAAATGCGTCTTAACAAATTCATGGCAAACGCAGGTATCTGCTCTCGTCGTGAAGCCGACGAATTTATTCAACAAGGTCTTGTTAAGGTTAACGGCGTAGTGGTGACCGAACTCGGAACTAAAATCTCTCACAGCGACACAGTTGAATATGATGAAAAGATTGTAACACTCGAAAGCAAGTGCTACATTCTTCTCAACAAACCCAAAGATTGCGTGACAACAGCCGACGACCCCAATGGCCGCATGACTGTTATGGACTTGGTGAAGGGTGCTTGCAATGAACGCATCTATCCCGTTGGCCGCCTCGACCGCAACACAACAGGTGTGTTGTTGCTCACTAACGATGGTGACCTCGCTTCAAAATTGACTCACCCCAAATATGTGAAGAAAAAAATCTATCATGTGTGGTGTGACAAAGACATTTCAGAAGATGATATGCAACGCATCGCCGACGGTATCGAACTCGAAGACGGCCCCATTCATGCCGACGCTATCAGCTACGCAACCGAAACTGCCTATAACCAAGCAGGTATCGAAATTCACTCGGGTCGCAACCGCATCGTTCGCCGCATCTTTGAATCGCTCGGTTATCATGTAACCAAACTCGACCGCGTTTACTTTGCCGGCTTGACCAAAAAGAACTTGCCTCGCGGCCGTTGGCGCTACCTCACTCAAGAAGAGGTTAATTTCTTGAAAATGGGCTCATTTGAATAATCATAACAAAATCACATATAAAGCAATGAAAAGAACTAAAATTGTCGACATATTTGCTCCCGAACTCATCGGTAACCAGGTGAGTGTAAAAGGTTGGGTGCGCACTCGTCGCGGCAACAAGCAAGTGCAGTTTGTCGCTCTCAACGATGGCTCTACAATCAAAAACATTCAGATCGTTTTTGACATGGCCAAGTTTGACGAAGAACAGTTGAAACCCGTAACCACAGGCGCAAGTATTCATGTAATCGGCCAGTTGGTCGAATCAATGGGTAAAGGTCAAACATGTGAAATTCAAGCCGAATCACTTGAAGTTTACGGTACAGCCGACCCCGATACATATCCCTTGCAGAAGAAAGGACACACATTTGAGTTCCTTCGCGAAAAAGCTCACTTGCGTCCCCGCACCAACACATTCGGTGCAATCTTCCGCATTCGTCACCACATGGCTATCGCTATCCACCAATTCTTCCACGACCACGGCTTCTTCTATTTCCACACACCCATCATCACAGCATCAGACTGTGAAGGTGCAGGCCAAATGTTCCAAGTAACAACAAAGAACCTCTATGACTTGAAGAAAGACGAGAACGGCTCAATCATCTATGACGATGACTTCTTTGGCAAACAAGCAAGCCTCACCGTATCGGGTCAGTTGGAAGGCGAGTTGGCTGCAACAGCACTCGGTTCAATCTACACATTCGGTCCCACATTCCGTGCCGAAAACTCAAACACACCACGCCACTTGGCAGAGTTCTGGATGGTAGAGCCCGAAGTTGCATTTGCCGACCTCAACGACTTGATGGATCTTGAAGAAGAATTTATCAAATACTGTGTGAACTGGGCACTTAACAACTGTAAAGACGACCTCGAATTCCTCAACAATATGATTGACAAGGGCTTGATTGAGCGTTTGCAAGAAGTGGTTAAAACCGAGTTCGTTCGCTTGCCCTACACCGAAGGTATCAAGATTCTCGAAGAAGCAATCGCAGCAGGCAAGAAGTTTGAATTCCCCGTATATTGGGGTTGCGACCTCGCAAGTGAACATGAACGCTATCTCGTGGAAGAACACTTCAAGAAACCCGTCATTATGACCGACTATCCCAAGGATATTAAGGCATTCTATATGAAACTCAACGAAGATGGCAAGACTGTTCAAGGTACCGATGTATTGTTCCCCCAAATCGGTGAAATCATTGGCGGTAGTGTTCGTGAAGAAAACTACGATAAGTTGATGACACGCATCGAGGAGATGAATATCCCCATGAAAGACATGTGGTGGTATCTCGACACTCGTCGTTTCGGTACAGTGCCTCACGCAGGTTTCGGTCTCGGCTTTGAACGCTTGTTGCTCTTTGTGACTGGTATGACAAACATTCGTGATGTGATCCCCTTCCCCCGCACTCCAAATAACGCCGAATTCTAATCAAACTAAACCTACGAATAATAGCAAAGCCACTCTGCAAAGGGGTGGCTTTTTTGTTATATAAGTAAGGCATCGGAAAGCCGACAAGCACTGCTCGCTCACTCGTGAACTAAAGGTTCCCCCTATCTGCTACGCGGCAGAGTGACTCTTGCCGTGTGTTGCGTGTGATAAGAGCCGCAAGTCCTTCCGCTGCTGTTTTGCAAGCAAAACAATGGGACACTTGCTAACGCGATTATTTATCGGCCTTTCGGGTGCTTAATGCTTGTGCCAACATGGTTATAACCCACATTTTAAATTGACCAAAACTAAGTTTGAATAAAATATAGGCAGGTGTAGTATCAGGTTAAGTGAAAAATATCTATCTTTGCACATGGAATAAGGACGTTATTATATTTATGGCGAGAATCCTGAGGCTTTTTATCTTGGTTTTGTTGACAACCGTCGCTTTGGTTGGCTGTTCAACAGAAATTGACTCTTCGGCAAACGCGAGTCATGCCACTGCGTTCCCATCAGCGATAGATGTTTTCGAGATAGACTGTGATACACCAAGTCTTGAATTACTTCTCCCACGCCAAAATTCAGGATTAACAAATGTCTATAGGTCTCATTATACGGTCAAAAGGCTGAGTAATAGACATAAGAATAACGTAGAATTTGTGAAAGGAGGCAAAATTGTTAATGTCAGCCTCGGCAACTTTATTCAGCAACAGTCTTTTAAAAATCTACATCGTTTTGTCAGGTCTGCATCATGGCTGATTAGTCTTGGCAAACTTATCATTTAGCATTTTGGAATAATAGATAGTTGGCGACATTTTCTTTTATGAAAGGAAATGCCGATTGTCGTCTTATGTGTTTTTGATTAAGAAAATTATGCATAATTAAAACCCAAATTGTTAAATGGAAAAGAAATTTATTAGAGTTCGCTCAAAAAAAGACATAATAATATTTACGTCGCTCATAATTGCAGGTTTAATCCTTGCATTCATTCCCGCAAGTACCGGTGTCAATCTCGGAGGATACACCTTGATAGTGGTTGGTGTTTTGCTTGCGTGTCTATTGAAAAGTAGTTACAAAAATGTAGAAACCCAACAAGTGTATCTCAAAAAGGAACTTTATTTTAGTGGAAAAATGAAAACTCAGATCTTGTCGGTATTGAATACATGTAGGGGAACTATAGATTTATCAGAAGAAGGGAAAGGACAAGTATTGATGCTGAAAGTCTATTATAGTCCAAAGTCACATGCTTATATGCAACTTTATGAGTTTGTGCCTCATCGGTATGAGCCATGTTCACAAGTGTATGAGGTAAATGAGATTGATAAATTCTTAAAGTAAATTGCGGCATCTCTATTTGATGCTGTTTTGTGTGCAGATAATTTATATAGTAAGTTAATTTATATATATGGGAATATTTCAGATTTTAACGTTGTTAGGAGCATTAGGCATGTTCCTTTATGGAATGAACCTAATGAGTTCAGGCCTTCAAAAAGCATCGGGCGATAAACTTCGAGGTTTATTGTCGGCAATGACATCAAATCCCTTTAAGGGAGTGTTGACCGGGTTAGGGATAACATCAGTAATTCAATCGTCCTCGGCAACAACCGTTATGGTGGTGAGTTTTGTAAATGCCGGTTTGCTCTCGCTCATGCAAGCGATAGGAGTTATTATGGGCGCAAATATCGGTACCACTGTTACGGCATGGCTTGTGTCGTGGCTCGGATTTAAGGCTGATATTTCAATTCTCGCAATACCATTGATGGCATTGGGTTTCTTGTTTTCAAATTCAAAGAAAAATAAACGGCAGAATATAGGAGAACTTATAGTAGGTTTCTGTCTTTTGTTCCTGGGTCTGTCATTTATGAAAGAATCTATACCTGACTTAAACGAAACGCCTCAAGTATTGGAGTTTGTGAAGAGTTGGTCAAGTAACGGTTTTGGTTCTGTTCTGATATTTCTGTTATTTGGCACCATATTAACCTTGGTACTTCAGTCATCATCAGCAACAATGGCAATTACGCTGATTATGTTAAGCATGGGTTGGATACCGTTTGATATGGCTTGTGCCATGGTGTTGGGTGAGAACATAGGCACGACAATTACTGCAAACATTGCGGCATCAGTCGGAAACACTCAAGCCAAGCGAGCTGCAATCTCTCATACGATATTCAACGTGTTTGGCGTAATATGGGCGTTGTTGTTCTTTAAGCCGTTTCTTGCTCTTGTAGGTGTAATTATTGAAGCATTTGGTCTGCCCAATCCGGCTTCAGATGGCTTTGTGGTTAGTGGCTCGTCTTCAGTCAATAGTACAGCTGCGTTATATGGCCTTTCAATGTTGCACACCTTGTTTAACACAATCAACACACTGATATTGATATGGTTTGTTAAATATATGGAAAAGGCGGTTGTGTGGATAGTTAAAGCCCCCAAAAACCAAGAGGATGAAGCATTTAGACTTAAGTATATTTCGGCCGGTCGTGTTGCTGCACCCGAACTTGCCGCTGAGCAGGCTTTTGACGAAATAATTCACTTCGCCCGCATATCAAAAAATGGACTTGGATATGCCAAGTTGGCGATATCAGAAACCGATCCTAACAAGTTCGAAGAATTGCGAGCTAAATTGGTCAAGTATGAGGAGATTTCTGACAGAATAGAATATGAAATAGCGTCTTTTTTAAATAGCGTGTCGGCAGGAGATATCAGTGAAACAACCTCAATTAAGATTAAGACGATGTATAAAATAATCAGTGAATTAGAATCATTAGGCGATTCAGGAGAGGCTATTAGCCGCATCCTTTCAAGGCGTAATGTTCACAAGAAAAGTTTCAGTGAGGACACGATAAAGAATCTTAGAACTATGGCCGATATGGTTGACACTGCTTATAGTGTGATGATCGAAAATCTTGAAGCGGCTCATAAAGGCACAATTAAAGACATTATGAATGCCTATAATTGTGAGGATCGCATCAATGAATTGAGAAATATGCTACGCGACGCCTAAATTGAAGAAATGGAAAGTGGTGAAAAGACTTACCAGGCAAGTGTGTATTATATGGATATCGTGAACGAATTTGAACGTATGGGCGATTTTATTATCAACATATCACAAGACTTGGAAAGGTCGTTTGTTCATCGATAGGTCAAAAATCGTGTGGTGTAAATTCCCTTGATCTAAATCACAACAATAAAGCCCCGAACTTAATTCGGGGCTTTTATATTAATGATGTCGTTGTCTGTTTACAGCATTGGAGCGGTTGTGCCGATGTCGGGCATGCTATAGTAACTTCTTGACGAGAGAGAACATTTTGTAGGGCATATAGCGGAAGGGCAGGTCGATGCGTGTAGATGAAGCAATGATGCTGCGAGTGTGGCTGAATGCCTCAAAACTTTCTTTGCCGTGATAGCGGCCCATACCCGAATTGCCTACACCACCAAATGGCATATTTTCGTTGGCAATGTGCATAATCACATCATTGATGCAACCGCCGCCCGACGAGGTGTTGCGAACCATGGTCCAACCGTCGCTCTCGTTGCCAAAGAAGTAGAGGGCGAGAGGCTTGGGGCGAGAGTTGATAAAAGATGTGGCTGTGGCGAGAAACGACTCGTCGCTGTCGAGTGTGATGACAGGCAACACGGGACCGAAAATCTCTTCGGTCATCACTGGTGAATCGGGAGCGGGATTGTCGAGCAAAGTCGGCTCAATGTAGCGCTCGGTGGCATCAAATGAGCCTCCGCACAACACCTTTGAGTCTTTGATGTATTGTGTGATGCGTTCAAAAGCCTTGTCGTTGACTATTCTCACATAGTGTTTGTCGGCCTTGACATCTTCGCCATGAAGAGCTTTCACTTCGGCCTCAAAAGCCGCCACAAACTCGGTTTTGACATTGGGATGTATCAGCAGATAGTCGGGGGCAATGCAAGTTTGGCCGCTGTTGAGGGTTTTGCCCCAAGCCAATCGGCGTGCAGCCACCTTTATGTCGGCACATTTGTCGACGATGCACGGACTTTTGCCGCCGAGCTCAAGCACTACGGGGGTTAGGTTTCTGGCTGCCGCGGCCATAACCGTCGTAGCCAATGCCGGACTGCCGGTAAAGAAAATTATGTCCCACTTGTGGGCGAGCAATGCCGTGTTGACATCGCGATTGCCTTGAACCACGGATATATATTCTTTGCTAAAAGTCTCGCTAATCATTTCTTCAATGACATTAGACACATTTGGAACATAGGGCGAGGGCTTGAGCATTGCGGTGCAGCCGGCCGATATTGCGCCCACAAGAGGATTGAGCAGCAGTTGGACGGGATAGTTCCACGGTGCGATAATCAGCGCGTTGCCAAGCGGCTCTTTGGTGATGTAACTGCGCGACGGAAACAGTTTCAGCGGGGTTGACACACGCTTGCGTTTAGCCCAGCTGTCAATGTTGTTCAAATGGTTTTTGATCTCGGCCCTAACAATGCTTATTTCGGTCAAAAAAGCCTCTTCATATGACTTGTGAAGGTCGGTCCACAACGCATCATAAAGGCGGCTTTCCCACTTGTCCAACGCGTCAAGCAGTTGGCCGAGCATTTGTTTGCGAAACTTGATGTCGAGAGTTGCGCCCGACATAAAGAAATGTCGTTGGGCAAGAGTTATATCGTTGATGTTTTTAATAAAATCGGTCATAACGGGTAGTTTGCTTATTAATCAAACGATAATCCCGCGCAAATGTTTTATCGCCCCTCATCAAAATATACTCGCTTTTACGCTATAAGGGCAGACCAATAGAGTAGCATATCAGCCAGTGTCCTCTTTTCTTGACAGAAGAACATAATAAACAAATAATTTCACCCACAAAAAACCTGTTCTTATGTAATTCTGTCTTAAACAGATTATGGCAACAATGATAAATTAGGTTAGATAAAAATAAGGCAACTCCTTGTGGGGTTGCCTTATTGATATGCATGAATTAGGTATTTTAGTTGCGTTGATAGAGGTAGCGTTTGATGCTCTTTTTGGGAGTGCGCTCAAAAGCTTCTGACATCACTTCAATTTTCTTCAAACGAGCATAGTTGGGAAGCTCTTTGTTGATGTCGGGGAGAGTTGATTTGATATATTTGACAAATGTTTTTTGATCCATGCCGTCTTTTGCGCCTTGGTCAAAGTCGGGGTAAACCAATGCTGTGAGTCCGCCGTCTTCTTCGATAACGAGCGATTCGACAAAGTAGGGTCGAATGTCGAGCATTGCTTCCACTTCTTCGGGGTAGATGTTTTGTCCCGAAGGACCGAGAATCATACATTTAGAGCGGCCACGGAGGAAGAGGCTGCCGTCGGCATCAATGACTCCCATGTCGCCAGTGTGCAACCAACCGTCTTCGTCAAGAGCCTCGCGAGTGGCTTCCTCGTTTTTGTAGTAGCCGAGGAACACGTTGTCGCCTCTAACGAGCAATTCGCCTGGAATGTTTTCGGGGTCGGGCGAGTCGATTTTCATTTCCATGTTAGGCACGATTTCGCCGCAAGAGTATAGTTTCTCGGTTTTCCAGTCAGAGTAGGTGATGATGGGGGCACATTCGGTCATACCATAGCCTACAGTGAAGGGGAAGCCCATTTTCTTGAAGAATGTTTCAACCTCTTTGTTGAACGCTGCACCACCGATAATCACTTCATAGAATTCACCGCCAAAGGCGTTGATGAGTTCGGCTTTGATTTTATTTGTGATAATTTGGTCAAGGCCGGGTACTTTTAAGGCAAACTTGATGCCTGCTTTTTCAAGTACGGGTTTGACTTTGTTTTTGTAGATTTTTTCGATGATGAGGGGCACTGCAATCACGACAGTGGGTTTCACTTCGGCCAACGCTTTCAAGATGATTTTGGGGCTTGGGAGACGTGACAAGAAATGAACATGGCAACCTTGTGACAACTCATAGAGCACTTCAAACATGAGACCATACATGTGGGCGCAGGGCAACATTGACACAACGTTTGATGTGTTATTGATCTGGGGAAGTACTTTGCGGCCAAATTCGAGGTTTGACGAAATGGCGCGGAAGGGAATCATAACGCCTTTTGAGAAACCTGATGTGCCTGATGTATAGTTGATGATAGCCAATTCGTTGGGCTGGTCTTCGGGATAAACCACACATTCGGGTGTGAATTGCATGGGGAATTTTTTGCCGAAAAACTCGTTGAGACGAGCGCGAGCTTCGTTAATGCGGTCATTTGCTGCATAAAGCAATTGGAATGAGTTGACTTGAATGATAGCCTGCAAGTTGGGCATTTCAGTCTCAGACACATTTTCCCAAATTACTTCATCGACAAACAATACTTTTGATTCGGAATGATTTACCAAGTGGTGAATGTTAGATGGCTTGAACTCGTGCATCAAGGGTACGGGCACAGCACCATAGGTCATTACTGCCAAGAACGATACAGCCCAATTGGCTTGGTTTCTTGAGCAGAGAGCCACTTTGTCGCCTTTTTCCAAGCCGCATTCTTCAAACATGATGTGAAGTTTTGCGATAAGGCGAGCGAGGTCGCGATAGTGCATTGTAGCACCCTGGTAGTTAGAGATGGCCGGGCGATCCCAGTTGTCTCTAATGGCTTTTTCGAATGTTTTATTTACAGATGTAAATGCCATAATTCTTAACTTTTAGTTTTTTCTCTGGTTAATTTGAATTAAGAGTGTTTACGTAGTATGATATGATAATCGGTAATTGCTATAAGACTTATTGTATTTGATTTTTCGAGATCTATTATTTGCGACGGCGCACCGAGCGAGTAGCCGAGCTTGATGATGACTGAGCCTTGGGCTTGCTTTCTTTCACCTTTGACTCTTTTTTCTGTGCGGGCTTTTTAGAACCGCGCGATGATTTTTGTTTTTTCTCGGCAGGTTCTTTAGTGGGGTCGTCTTTGCGCGCAACGATAGTGTCGCCTTTGGCTGCTTGTTCGCGGGCTTCGCGAGCGGCAATCACTTCTTCGCGTGAGGGAACCCACAATTTGTCTTCAAAGTGTTCAAGACGGTTTTGAATGCTGTCTTGAGCGCGTTTCATGTCGTCGGGGTCGGGATACAATTGCATCATCGACTTGTTTTGAAGGTTGCGGGTTTTGTATATATCGCCGTCATACATTGCTAATTGGAAGAAATCGTCATAGGTGTATTGTGGCAAGTTGTTATCGTCGTCAACAAAGATGTATTGCTGAGTGAGATAGGGACGCAATGCATCAAATTTAATCCAAAACATGGGGTAGCGAATGGGCTCACCGCCAAAGTCGCCTGCACGGTGCAATACGGGGCAAACGGCTTCGATTTGGGTTTTCATGCGGTTGCTGCGAGTGTCAAATACCCATTTTTCGAGCAAGTAATATGATAAAACCTCGTTTGAGGGAACATCACTTTCTTCGATAGTGAATTTGGGATTTTTCTCGGTTGAGCCTTTTGCTTCGGTGTAGAGAATATAGAAGCGGTCGAGCATTTCACGCACTTTGATGCGATATTGGTCGGTGAAGATTTCGCGGCCGTCGAGATATTCATAGGCTGCAATTTGATTGTTGGCCAACAGTCGCATGATGATGCGGAACATGTTTTCTTGGTTTTCGGTGGGCTCTTCGGGATAGTAAAGAGGCGCATTTTTGTCTTTAGTGAGGTCGAGCTGACGGTAAACCACTTTCATCCACGACACATCGGCATCGCTCATTCCTTCGTTTTCAAAGAATTGTTGCATGCGTCCTGTAACTTGTGCAGTCGAGGCGTTCTTGTCTTTGTTGCGGTCGTTGTCACCACGGCGGCGAACCACGCTGCCCGATGATTCTTGTGCAACTGCCGATAGACTTGTGCCAAGGGCCACTAATGCTATAATGAGATATTTTTTAAGTTGTTTCATTGCTGTATCTAATAAAAGGGTTTACATAATTAGTTAACTATGACTTCCATTGGTGAGAGGTCGCGTTGAATGCCGTCGGGGCCAATGGCTTTGACGCGTGAGATATAGAAGCGTTTGCCACGAGATAGTCGGCGGAATTGTTCTTTTTGTCGTTGAGAGAAATTAGCTCCTTCAGAAACCTCGGGAATGGCGTTGCCCATAGAGTCAAAGAACACGGTTTCGAAACTCAACACTTTGAAGGCAATGTTGAGCAACTCGTCGTCGATAGCGGCTTCAAGTCCGCTGGCTTGCATGAGCAATGTCTTTGCAATGGGGCGAGAGCCTTTGTAGCGTTCTTTGTTTCCTTTGTTATCGGTGTAAGAGATGAAAGGAGTGGGGTCGGGCAATTTGCGCACACGGAACGACATTGATGCCACTGTTTGTTGGCGGCCGTCCATTGTAGCTGTTACGGTGATAACAGCATCTTCACCCACTTTGCCGGGACGAGCCACCCAACTGTCACCTTTGCGGGTGAGCGTGCCGTTGCTCATTGAAGCGCTCACTGCGTTGTTGGCAATACCAGGCACAGAGATGCTCATGGGGTTGTCGATACCTGCATAAAGCACATTCATCATTGTTGCCGATACGGTGGCTGTGGGTTCGATAACTGTATATGACGATTGGAAATCGTGGCGAGTGGTTGAGCCGTCTCCGTGAGGCACTTCGAGATAACCTTTGTAGTCAAACACGCCAGTGCTGCCGGTAACGAGTTCATAAAGGCCGCGGTCGTTGTCAAGTGTCTTGCCGTTGATAACCACTACCGGGCGTTGAGTGGTATCGACTGCAGCGAGAACGATGTTGGCCGAGTATTTGCTGCCACGCATCACTACGCGCGACTGTGGAATCACAAATGCGTTAATCTCGTTAACGCGAACGTCACCTGCATCAACATTGGTGAGCAATGTTGCCAGAGCTTCACCCTCGGCATAACGGATATCGTTTTGCAATTTTGCCAACAATGTGATTGCGGCCACAACGGGTTGATTTTCAAATTGAGCTTCTTCCCATTTGCGGTTGCTGATTATGCCGTCTTTGCTTTCAGAGGTTGAGAGCACTTGTTCGATGTTTTTGCGCTTGATGTCATCGGTCATCAATGCGGCGATATATTCGCGATAGCCGTCGATCGACAATCGCAGGTTTTGTCCGTTGCTTTTGCCAGGCGAGAGCATCACTACCGATGCCGACTCCAGGTCGTCGCGGTTTACGATGTTGTTGACGTCACCGTCATCACCGTCGGCTTGTATGACAATGGCTTGCTTGAGCGAATCGACAAGTGTGTATAGCGATTGAGTTACCTCTCTCACTTCGGCAGCCTTGTTATACCACACGGCACCTTTTTCGGGGTTTTGGTCGTTAAACGCTTTCAGGCGCAGAAACAGGTCTTCGTTACGCTCGGCCACATTCTCGTTTGAGCGGTTGAGGCCGTCTTCAACTTGAGTGAAGCCGTCAAGCACGTCGCTCGAAACGTTGAGGGCAAGCATAGCGGTGAGGACGATATACATGAGGTTTATCATCTTCTGACGCGGTGAAAGTTTGTTGCTGTTAGAGCCCATTTATATTATATGAAAAATGAGATTGCTAATGATGTTGAAATTAATTGTTGGTTGACTCTGATGCGGGAGCGTTGCCGGTGAGGTCTTGGGGATTGATGCCGGGCATTTCGCCACCCATCATGGGACGATACATGTTGATGGTCATTGCAGTAATCATCTTTTCATATACCGAGTTGAGTTGTTGCATGTAGCGAGTCATCTTTTCGGTTTCAGCACAGTATTGAGCGCTTTGAGCCGAGCTCTTTTCATACATGTCGCGAATGTCTTTGATGCCACGGTTCACACGGTCGATAGAATCGAGTTGTGACGACACGCTCTTGAGCTGAATTTCGTAGATAGTGTTCAAGCCGCCGATGTTGCGGTTGAGGTCTTGCATTTGTTCAACATATCCTGTTGAACTGCGGGTGATATTTTCAGAGTTTTCGGTAATTGCGCTGTATGATTGTAACAATACGTCAGAAACACGGTTGAGTGCTTCGGTTGTTTCGCGCAATTTTACCATTTCCTCAGAGATAGCAGCCATTTGCGAGAGATATTGCTGAGTGGCAGTTGTGAGTTCGGCCATGCGAGAAAGTTGGTCAGAAGCAGCCGCCATCTTGGCAATGCTTTCTGAGAGCGAGCGAGTGTCGTCTTCGCTTAGATCAATGTTTCCGGGAATGCCTGCAGCACGGCGGGCTTGCTCGCCCGAAACAGTAGCCTGGCCATTTCCGCCGATGATGATGCCACCACCGCCGCCAAATTCAGGACGGTCTTCGGGATCTTTTGTTGACAACACGGGGAACACTTCTTCCCAGTGATATTCTTTTGGTGGACGGTCAAATGCGGTGAGGATAAACATCAATACCTCGGTACCCATACCGATAGAGAGCAACATGTTGCCGCCGGGGAGGTGGAGGATTTTGAATAGAGCACCCCAAATAACGATTGCGGCACCGATACTATATGCAAAGTTGAAGAAGCGTTGTCCGCTCTCGCCTGAGAGGAATCGCTCAATGCTGTTTTTATATTTCTTAATTTTTCCCATTTTGAGTCAATATAGCGGGTTGTGTGATGTGTTTAAGGTTGTTTATTTTTTGCCTCCTTGTCCGCGTGCAAAGCCTATTTGTGTGCGAACACAACGGAAACCGATATAAGAGCGTTGTTCGTTTTGATATTCCCACATGCGAATGTCGCTGCGAATGTTGTGTGCAACATCTTTCCAAGAACCACCGCGCACAATTTTGCGTTTCATCTTATAGGGGTCTTCTTTGGCTGCATTGTAGCGATACTCGGGATTGAGGTCGCTTGTGAGTTTGCCCACGCTCTCGGTGTAGGCAGTCGAAGTCCATTCGCTAACGTTACCTGCCATGTCATAGAGACCAAAGTCGTTGGGCGCATAAGTACCCACTTGTGATGTGATGAGGTGTCCGTCTTTGATGTAGTTGCCTTCGTTGGGCTTGAAGTTGGCATAGAAACAGCCTTTGCCTTCAGTTAAAGGAAGGTCGCCTTCCCAGGGATACATGTTTTCGTTGACACCTGCACGGGCTGCATATTCCCATTCGGCTTCGGTGGGGAGACGGTAAGGCTCGATGTATACGCCCTGACGGCCCAATGAACGACGCAAGAAGTCGGTGCGCCAGTTGGCAAATGCCGACGCTTGTTCCCAGCTTACACCCACAACGGGATATTCGTTGTAACCGCCGTGAGAGAAATAGAGTCTCACATAAGGCTCGTTATAAGCGTTTTCAAAGTCGTTAACCCAGGCAGTTGTGTCGGGATATACATTAACAATATAAGTATTAAGGAAATCAAAGTCGCCAGTAAGTGTGCGAGTGATGGTTTCGCGAATGATTTTGCCCTCGTCGTTGACATATGCAGTGTCCTTTGAAATCATGGGATTGTTGGTGGGCACGGGACGGTCGGTGTTATACTCGCGACGAGTGGGATCGAGGCGGTGTTTGCGTTTGGCCGCTTCGGTGTGGTTGAATACCTCATATCGGTAGTTCAACTGAGTGGGGTCAAGTTCTTTGGCACCAGTGATGGGGTTGGTGCGATAAAGGCTTTCGATAGCGCGAGCTTCGTCTTCGCTGGGATTGCGCCAGGGAATAGCCTTGTTCCAATTGAGGTGAGGCTTTACGGGGTTGCCTTCGCGGTCTTCTTCAATCTTGAACTCTTCGTTGCCGCCAAAAGCGGGGTCGGCGAGGCGTTCGCGAATGATAGAGTCGCGCACCCAGAACACAAATTGCTTGTATTTAGAGTTGGTGATTTCGGTTTCGTCCATCCAAAAACCGTCAACCGATATGCCGCGTGCATCGGCACGAAGATTCCACAAGCTGTCGGCTTTTTGAGGGCCTACTTCCATTGAGCCTCTTGACACAAGTACCATGCCATAGGGTGTGGGTTCGCCCCACACTGTTGAGCTTACGCCGGTCACTTCACCGCCGGCCGAACTGCGGTTGCTCATTGCACACGATGCCATAACCGATGCAACAAAAGCTGATATGAGATAAATTGTCGTTTTCTTCATAATTACATTATGCGAATACTCTTATGTTTGTTTTTGTTTTTTTCTGATAAGTCAAGTTTGAGGCTGTAACCTGCAAAAATTTCATGGCTACCACTGCTGGCCCTTGAAATAGCCGAGGTAGCGTAGTCATAACTATATCCAAGATAAAAATTCTTGAATTCGGCTCCCAGCATAATCATTACCGCGTCGTTATAGCGGTAGCCAATGCCAGCCGAGAGGAATTTGTTATAACGCACGCGGCCTGTGATTTCGCCGGTATAGAATGTGAGGTCACTCTTGACCATAACCGACGGTATTATTTCAAATAACGAATTTTTTATCGGTATATTGCAACCAGACATGAAATATAATGTGCGTCCGGCCTGGAATTCATAGTTTTTTTCTTGTCCGCCTTCGCCCGACTCGGCGTTGAGGGTGATTGTGGGCGATGTTATGTGGTTGCACGAAATACCGGCCCAAAACATTTTGTGGCGGTAATAAATACCTGCGCCGATGTCAAAAGCTGTGCCTTTGATATCGGTCGTTGGAATGGCATCGTCTGTACTTTCGTGATAGTCGTCATCGTCGGGGAGATATACTTCAGAGCCTTTGAATCCTTGGTCGATAAAACCGATTTGGATGCCTGGGGTGAGTGTCCCGCCCCAAAGCTTGATTTTATATGCGATTTGAGCGCCCAATGTGAGGTTGTTGTAAAGACCCATGGTCTCTTGTTGCATCACAAGACCCACGCCAAATCGTTGGCTTGTGATCTTGAATGGCATGTCGGCGGCAACGAGAAAAGATGTGGGAGCATTGGGGATACCCACCCATTGCAAACGCGATCCGCCGCGAATGCGAATATAGTCGGTGTTGCCGATTGCTGCCGAGTTGTAAAAAGCAGGAACTTCGTAGTATTGCGTGAACTGAGCATCGACTTGTGCATTGGCTGTTGTCGCACCCATTAACGATAGCACGGCGATGACAGTTATTAATAATATGTGTCGAAGGTTGAATGTCATTAGCAATAAATGTTATTCAAAATAAAACGAGACAACTACCATTTGCGATGTCACTTGGTCGAGCGATTGGGTGTATTTGAATTTGTCGGGCTCTTCGACCAAATCGGGACGGTCGTGCTTGAGAATGTCGCGCAATCCGAAGCAGAATTTTATCTCGGGAATGAGTTTGAAATATTGCAAATAGAAGTCACAGCCAAATCCCACAGTGGCATAATAGTCGTCGACTGTCATCTTCAGGAAGTCGCTGCGTTTCTTGGCAACATCAAATGCGGCCATGAAGCCTGTGGTGATGTAGGGGCGAATGTTGCGATGACGCATTGCTGCAAATTTCACGTCGAGAGGGAGAGTGACATAGGCTGTCTTGATGTTTTGTTTTTCGGTGCCGCCATTGGTGGTGTCATACATCTTAACGACTTTGTTGCCAAAGTACATACCGGGCGAAAATCGCACACTGAAATAGTTGTTAAGTCGCAGACTGACAAGGCCTGTGACGTTGAAGCCGGGAGAGAAAGCATCTTGCTCCATAAACCATGTTTCACCGTTGTCATTAACATATCCGTTGTGGGTAAATGACAAGTCTTGCACATGTGTGCCAAACGAGAACCCCAAGTGCCAAATGCGCATATCGGCATAGGGACGATTGAGCAATTTGTCATTGAGCTGGCGCGCCGATGCTTCATTGGCAACAACCAATGACACAAGGCACAACATGGCAGTTAATATGTAGCGGAGTCTATTCATCAATAAAATTAACGCAGGTTATACCGATTTATTGCATGGTTATTAATAAAACCGCACGCGAGGCTAAACTCTATGCCATATTTGTTGTTTTAGATGCAAAAGTTGGTTAACTTTGTGGGAGAATAAAACCAGATGGGCGAAAAACGACTTTTGTTGATAATAAATCCCATTTCCGGAGCATATGATAAGCGTGGTCTTGACACGTTTGTGTCGCAACGCATGGCAAAGGTGGGATATAGTGTCGAAACGGTCTATACCAAGGGCTGTGGCGATGCCTCGCTCTATGCCCAACGGGCAATTGCCGACGGCTTTGACGCGGTGGCGGTTGCGGGTGGTGACGGCACCATCAACGAGGTGGCTAAAGTGTTGTGTGGCAGCAAGGTGGCGTTGGCTATTTTGCCGGCAGGTTCAGGCAACGGCTTGGCCCGACATTTGCGACTGCCCATTGATGCGGCCATGGCTGTTGATGTGATGGCTCAAGAAAATATTGTCGAGTGTGATTATTGTTCGGTAAACGGCACCCCGTTTTTCTGCACATTTGGCATCGGTTTTGATGCCGTTGTGAGTGACAGTTTTGCCCATCAAAGCCGACGCGGCCGGTTTATGTATGTCAAGAGTGTTGTAGACCATTTTCGCAATTACACTCCCGAAGAATATGAGATTGAAATAGATGGAGGAAACGTGATAAAATGCAAGGCTTTTATCATCGCTTGCTGCAATGCATCGCAATATGGCAATAATGCATATATTGCTCCGTCGGCCGACATTACCGACGGCTTGCTTGATATCACAATTGTGCATGCCGGATCACCGCTTAACACGGCCATGTTGGGCGTGGATTTGTTTACCGGATACATTAACCGAAGCACTATGATTCAGACATTTAAAGTGCCCAGAGCCGTGTTGCGTCGCAAGGCCGAAGGTCTTGCTCATGTTGATGGCGAACCTATGTTGATGCCGGCCGAATTGGCCGTTGAATGTCACCCGCAGTTGTTGCGCATTTTTGCTCCTTCCAACATTGAGCCGTTCAAGCCTATAGTTACTCCTGCCATCGGTTTTTTCAGTGACCTTAAAATAGCATTGAAGCGCATGTTTAAACGATGAGGCTAATGTTAGATAGCCTTAAAAATGTTAAATTTGAGTGAATTTTTAGCAAAAGATTGTCAAATTGCAAAATAAGTGCGATATTCGTAAATTAAAATAATACCGGAAACATAAATTCTAACAAAATAATTATAAATGAGTTACTTGAAGTTTGATAAAAACCTGATGATTAACCTTGAGCAGTCTCTTCCCAAAGAGATGCTACGCACTAATCAATCGGGGGCTTATCATTGTACATCGGTGGTGGGTTGCAACACGCGCAAACAGCACGGGTTGCTCGTTATACCCATTCCTGAAATGGACAATAAGCCTCATATCATGCTGTCGTCGCTCGACGAGTCGGTGATACAGCACGGTGCGTCGTTTAATCTCGGTATTCACCGTTATCGCGGTGGTGTTTATAGCCCCAACGGGCACAAATACATTCGTGAGTTTGACTGTGAGAGCGTTCCCCGCACAACCTATCGCGTTGGTGGCGTGATTCTCACCAAAGAGAAGATTTTTATCTCTCACGAAAATCGCATTCTCATTCGTTACACACTTGTAGAGGCTCATTCGCCCACAACATTGCAGTTCCGTCCGTTCTTGGCATTCCGCAATTCGAGCGAATTGTGTATGGAAAACAATAGCCTTAACAAGGAATGTGCCGAAGTTCCCAATGGTATCTCATGCTGCCTTTATGATGGTTATCCCACACTTTATATGCAAATGAGTCACAAGCCCACTTGGCATTATGACCCTCACTGGTATAAAGGCATTGAATATGTCAAAGACCTTGAACGCGGTATTCCTTATACCGAAGACTTGTGGGTTCCCGGTTATTTTGAAATTCCCATCAAGAAAGGTGAATCGGTGATATTCTCGGCTGGTATCAAGCCCGTAACTCCCCGTTCGCTCAACAAGATGTATGAAGGCGAAATCGCAGGTCGCACTTGTCGCACAAGTTTCTACAACTGCTTGAAAAATGCGGCAAAACAATGCTATCTCAAAGATAAAGACGGACACTTCATTATTTCGGGTTATCCTTGGGGTGTAGTGCTTGCCCGCAACACATTCATGTCATTGCCTGGCTCAACCCTCGCAATCGACCACAAAGCCGACTTTGAAAGCATCATGGCAACTGCTTCGAAAGAGTTGCTTAACTATATGCAAACAGGCAATCTGAGCCGTCGCATCAGTGGTATTGACCTCCCCGACATTCCTTTGTGGGCAGTATGGGCAGTTCAGCAATATGCCAAGATGGAAAGCGTTGAAGACGCTCGCCGATTGTACACCGACTTGGTGGCCCGCATCGTTGACTATGTGATTGACGGTGGCCATCCCAACCTTCGTGTTGAAGCAAACGGCCTTGTGTCAACAATCGGAACATCAACCCCCGTGTCGTGGATGAACTCAATGTTGCACGGACGTCCCGTAATTCCTCGCTCGGGTTATCTCGTTGAATTTAACGCTTTGTGGTATAACGCATTGATGTTTGCCGCAATGCTCGCCGAGAACGATGAGTCAATGCAAGAACGCCGCAAGCGTTGGATTGAATATGCCGAGTTGATGAAACCCTCATTTGTTGAAACATTCCTCAACGACTATGGCTACTTGTATGACTATGTAAACGGTAGTTATGCCGATCCCTCGGTTCGCCCCAACATGGCAGTGGCAATCGGTCTCGACTATTCTCCGCTTGACCGTCGTCAACGCAAAGGTGTGCTTGATGTGGTAACTCGCGAGTTGCTTACACCCAAAGGCTTGCGCACTTTGTCACCCAAAAGCTATGGCTATCGTCCGTTCTATGTGGGCTCGCCCGAAGAACGCGAATTGGCATTGCATGGCGGTCCTGCACGTCCTTGGCTCATGGGCTTCTATGCCGATGCCTACTTGCGCGTGTTTGGCATGAGCGGTGTTTCTTACATCGACCGCATGCTCATCGGTTTTGAAGACGAAATGTCGCAAGGCTGTATCGGTTCATTATCGCAACTCTATGACGGCAACCCGCCGTTTACAGGTCGCGGTGCAATCAGCCACGCTACTAATATTGCAGAAGTATTGCGCACATTGCGCACTCTCAAAAAGTTTAACATATAGCCCCCGGAACGATGAAAGCATTAATGTTTGGGTGGGAATTCCCACCTCATATCCTGGGCGGTCTCGGAACTGCCAGTTACGGTCTCACAAAGGGAATGTGGGAATGTGGCGATATGGATATAACTTTTGTGATTCCCAAACCCCATGGCGATGAAGAAAAATGGTTTGCTAAGATTATTGGCGCATCTCAAGTTCCCATCGCATGGCGTGATGTAAACCGTGATTATGTCGAAAATCGCATAGGCAATGTAATGGATCCCGATATGTATTATCGTTTGAGATCAAACATCTATGCCGATTTTAACTATATGCGCACCAACGATCTCGGCTGTATCGAGTTCTCTGGTCGCTATCCCGACAACCTTCTCGAGGAAATTAACAATTACTCGATTTGTGCCGGTGTGATTGCACGCACCGAAGAGTTTGATGTGATTCACTCTCACGACTGGCTCACTTATCCTGCTGGTATTCATGCCAAGCAAGTGACCGGCAAACCTTTGGTTATCCATGTGCATGCAACCGACTTTGACCGCTCTCGCGGCAATGTCAACCCCACAGTGTTCAACATCGAGCGTGACGGTATGCTTCACGCCGACCACATTATCACTGTAAGTAATCTCACTCGCAACACTGTGATTGAAAAATATGGCATTGACCCCGCTAAAGTTACAACAGTACACAATGCCGTAGAGCCTTTGAGCGAAGAGTTGCTTAATGTGACTGCAAACAAACCCAAAGAAAAAGTTGTCACTTTCTTGGGTCGCATCACAATGCAGAAAGGTCCCGAATACTTTGTCGAAGCGGCTGCCAAGGTGTTGAAAAACAACCACAATGTGCGTTTTGTGATGGCAGGTAGCGGTGACATGATGGACAAGATGATTAACTTGGCCGCCGAGCGTGGCATTGCCGACCGTTTCCACTTCCCCGGATTCCAAAAAGGTAAGCAAGTTTATGAAATGCTCAAAGCATCAGATGTTTACATTATGCCATCGGTATCAGAGCCTTTTGGTATCTCGCCCCTTGAAGCAATGCAGATGGGTGTGCCCTCGATTATCTCAAAACAGTCGGGTTGTGCCGAAATTCTCGACAATGTTATTAAAACCGACTATTGGGATATCGATGCCATGGCCGATGCCATCTACTCGATTGTGACATATCCCGCAATGTATGAACAGTTGCGCCAGGACGGTCTCGACGAGGTGAACAAGATCACTTGGGACAAGGCCGGAGCCAAGGTAATCGCAATCTATAACAAGGTGCTCAACCGAAAATAAATCAAGTAACCACAACACATTAATACATATATTGACTTATGAAAGCAGTATGTTTTTATTTCCAGATTCATCAGCCATTTAGGCTCAAAAGATATCGTTTCTTTGACATTGGCAACGACCATTACTATTATGATGACTTTGCCAATGACGACATTATCACTCGCATCGCTCAACGCAGTTACATTCCCGCTGCTGAGACTTTGTTGCGCATGATCGAAGAAAGCAAAGGTAAATTCCGTTGCGCTATCTCTATCACAGGTGTTGCTCTCGAGCAATGTGAGCAATATGTACCTGAGTTTGTAGATGTGCTCAAGAAACTTGCCGATACAGGCAAGGTTGAATTCTTGGCCGAAACCTATGCTCACTCTCTTGCGTCGCTTGTTGACCCCGTTGAGTTTGCTGCACAAGTTAAGGCTCACGGCGAAAAAATCAAAGCATTGTTTGGCGTTGAGCCCAAAGTGTTGCGCAACACAGAGTTGATTTATTGCGACGATCTCGCTCCCCAAATCCTTGATATGGGTTACAAGGGTGTTATTACCGAAGGCGCTAAACACATTCTCGGATGGAAATCGCCCAACTATGTTTATTCATCAGCATCGGCTCCCAAGCTGAAAATGCTCTTGAAAAACTCTAAACTCTCTGATGATATTGCATTCCGTTTCAGCAATCCCGAGTGGGAATCTTATCCCTTGACTGCTGATAAATATATGGATTGGATTGCCAACACTCCCGAAGACGAGCAGATTGTCAACCTTTTCCTCAACCTTGAAACATTTGGCGAAATGCAACCTCGCGAAACTGGTATCTTCCAATTCTTGGAAGCACTTCCTCGCTTTGCTGCAGAACGTGGCATCGATTTCTGGACTCCATCAGAAGCGGTATCTAAGCTCAAACCTGTTGATTCGCTCCATGTTATGCACCCCATTTCATGGGCCGACGAAGCTCGCGACACATCTGCATGGTTGGGTAACCGTTTGCAAAACGAAGCATTCGAAAAACTCTATTCAGTTGCCGAACGCGTTCGCTTGTGCGACGACCGCCGCTTGAAACAAGACTGGAATTACTTGCAGGCAAGTGACCACTTCTTCTATATGTGCACCAAGCATATGGATGACGGTGCTGTTCACTCTCATTTCAGCCCTTATGAAACTCCTTTCATGGCATTTACAAACTATATGAATGCACTAGCCGACTTTATCGTTCGTGTTGAAGAGCAATATCCCTTGTCGATCGAGAACGAAGAACTTGACGCGTTGTTGACAACTATCCGCAACCAAGCTCGCGAAATCGCCACTCTCAACAAGGAACTCACTTCAATGCGCAAAAATGTTGAGCACTACAACGAAGAACGCAAACTTCGTGAAGCGCTTCAAGCTAAAGAAGAGGCTCCTGCAAAACCCAAAAAGGCCGCTACAAAAAAAGCAAAAGTAGAAGAGCCTGCAGTGGTTGAAGCACCCGCAGTTGAGGCTAAACCCAAAAAACGCTGCGTGCGCAAGAAAAAAGAAGAGTAATCACAACGGTACTCAATAAACAACGAGGACGGGAAAACTCCCGTCCTCGTTGTTGTTATATATAATTATGTGTGATGAGTCTTATTGTTTGTATGAAGTGGAGATGATTCGGTGGGTTGCTTTGAAGGGAGTTGAGCGGCGGCGCGGCTGCTGGCTCATGTGATAGTAAAAATTAAACTGCGTGTCCCACGAGCCTGTTTTGAGTTGGCGTGTTTGCTGCGGAGGTATATCGCAGTCGATTTTTGTAGTGCGCGAGTGTAGCTGTCGGCCGTTTATGCCGGTGTAGTTAAACTCTATAGTGACCGAGGTGATGTGTAACGATGAATTGTTGGTGACAAAAAATGTCTCGTATCGCGATGTTAGCGGTTTGTCATAGCCCGAAATGACGAGGTTGAGCGGGTCGCTGAATATGGTGTCGCATGTTGTCACAACACTTTCGCGCGGAGTAAGGTTGCGGCGTGTGGTGCGTTGTGCCGATACCGCTGTGCCGGTCAATATTAGCAGCAATGATATGATAATGCAACGAGCCATAATCAGAGGTATCGGGGTTGGGTGAATGAATTGGCTGACTCGGGAAATACTCTGATGCAACCGTCAATGTTGCGTGGACGCTCATTTTTGTAGGTTATGCTATAACGGAACATATAGGGCATAAAACGCCAAATGTTGATGCGAATTCCGCTATTGTCGCGCGAGAATGCAAGATGCGAGTCGTCGTTAAACGTGAGTATGAATTTCTTGGGGATAGTGAGTGTGGTGCCTCCGTCAAAGTTGGTGTAGATAGTGGCTTCATAAACGCCGTCTTTGGCCGTAGGAGTGACATATCCCATGAGTGTGCCCGGCTCAATTGTGAGTCGTGGCGAATTGACAATGACCATGTGATAACGGGTGACTCCGTCGTCGGGAAGGCCATTTGAATTGCGCTCAATGGCTATTGTCGCACCGTTTTCGGCAAACTGCCATAAGCCTTCGATGGGGTGCAATGTCAAACTGCGCATGCGGCTAATCACGCTGTCGCGCTCATAACCTTCGATTACCGACGACTGCTCGGGAAGAGAGCCGGCGATAGCAGTTGCTGCTATGAGCAAAGTGAGGAGTAATGATGCCAGGCGTGACATGAACGAGGCCTATTTGACGGTGTTGAATTTATAACTGAATCCGAAACTGAGAATTTCTTTTAACTGCCAATAGTCCCAACATGCGTTTTTGTCGGCGCTTGTGTCATATCGCAAGTGAACAAAAATGTTGGTTGAGAGGAAGCGGTTGATGTCAAAACTGAGTCGGTTTTCCCAGTCGCCTTGTACATAACTGTAGTTAGAGAATATAAACAGGCGAGAGGTGTATGCGATGTTATAAGATATCTGCCAATTAAATTTGAACTCGGCACTCGAACCTATTTGGCTCACTGTAGTGTGACCTTCTTTGATGCCGTAGGCCGTTTCGTCAAGTTTGTCATTGGCGCAAATCTTCAGGTTGTAAGATAAGGGAGCCATTGACGCGTTGAGCGTGAGTTTCTTTTTGGGGTGGCTATAGTCGTAGGTCATACCAAGACCGATGTTGAGCTCGCCGGGTGCGAGGAACGATGCAGCCAAGTCTGTCGTATTTTTTTTGTAGGAGTTGAGCAACTGTGTTTTGAAGTCGGCAGTGAGTGAATAGTACCAACTCTTGGCTGCTTTGAGACCTAATTTAGTGTTTACACGGAAGATATCTTCGCTGATGCTGTAACTGCGCAATGAATCGTCGGGTGCGCTGTTCAGACCGAGTTTGTATTGAACGGTGGTGTCAAAGAGGTAGTTTGGATAGAATGCCTGATTGAGTTTGATGTTATAGATGGCATTGGCAATCATGTTGAGGTTGTTGTTACCGCCTTGATACCAGTTTGGCGAAATGTAGGCTTGAGAGAATTGAAGCGATCCGTCAAATGAAGAAAGCCAATTGATGCGTTTCACTTCTTGTCCCTCAACGGTTTTGTCGACATTGTCCTTGTTAACTTCAAGATTGCTTACAGTAATGGTGGCCTTAGATGGGTCGACTGTTGCTGTGAAGAACTTGGGAGGGGCAGGCAATGTCTCAAAGTTGTATTTTACTTTTTCGGGGTTGTTGAACATGTAGTTTTGCTTCAATTGTCTCATCTGTTGAGAGAGGTATACCTGTCGGTTAATCCACGACAAGGGTCCTTGCTCAACTCCTGAAGATTTTGTGTCCATGAAGTCGATGCTGTCAAAATACTCATAAGAGGTATATACCATCGGGCCGAAGAATGACGGCGGAAACTCAATTGGGTCGGGCTTGATATAGTTGGCGCGAGCAATTGAATCTTCGCGACTAATTGAGTCGGCTTTGAGTTTGTCTCTATAGGCGTTGATCAGTTCGGCGCGTCGTTGCTCAATGCTGTCGTTTGTGACATAGATAGAGTCTTGTGCCGATATGTTTAGCGGTAACATGAGCGCGATTAAGGCCAATGTTACAATGAGTGATAATGAGTGTTTTGACAGTTGCATACTAAAAAAGATTTGGGAAGTGCGGGTATATATTCCACCATTATAGTGGTTTAACCGCTGTGTAAATGGTGCATGTGCCGAAAGTGAGCGGACGGAAACTGCACTGTGTGAGTCCAGCCTCACTCATGAGTTGCAACATGGTGTTGCCTTGTGGCACTGCTGCTATGCTCTCGGGCAGATAACTATAGGCACGAGTATCTTTTGACACCATTCGGCCTATAAACGGAATGATGCATCGAGTGTAAAATTTATAAAGAGGCTTGACCAATGGCGATGTGGGAGTGGATAACTCAATGACGCAAAGCATACCGCCTGGGCGCAACACTCGTTGCATCTGTCGGTAACCTTGGTCGAGATGCTCAAAGTTGCGCACACCATAGGCTACAGTTACGCAGTCAAAGGTGTTGTCGTCAAATGGAAGGTCAAGACAGTCGCCTTGCACAAACTCGATGATGTTGTCAAGGCCTGCATCTTTGGCTTTTTTGCGACCGATTTCCAACATTCCGTCAGAGAGGTCAATGCCGGTAATGTGGTCGGGGTGGAGGGTATGTGCAATTCTGATGGCGAGGTCGCCGGTGCCTGTAGCCACATCAAGAATGTTGGCAGGCTTATTGCGCCCCATCATCTTCACTGCCTTGGCTCGCCACAGGTGGTCGATGCCGAAAGTCATGGCCCTGTTCATGAAATCATAGGCAGGTGCAATAGAGTCAAACATCTCTTGCACTTGCTCGGTTTTGCTACGATTATTGTCGTAGGGGTTGATTTTTTCGGCACCTATTTCCACTGTTGGCTGCTATTAAGGGTTTTGGAATTTGCTATTATTTGTTCAACTCGGCGAGACAAGCTTTAACATTGGCATCAATGCGCGCTGCCAAGTCTTGGTCGTCGGTTTTTACAAAGTTTTCGCCTGTGATGTGTTCATAAAGTTCCATGTAACGAGCCGATACGCTGTCGCAGTATTCGTCGGTCATTTCGGGAACTTGTTGACCTGCTTTGCCCATGAATCCGTTTTCGATGAGCCATTGACGGACAAACTCTTTTGAGAGTTGTTTTTGGGGTTCGCCGGCGTTGAAACGTTCTTCATAGCCTTCGGCATAGAAGTAGCGTGAAGAGTCGGGAGTGTGGATTTCGTCGATGAGAATCACTTTGCCGTCGCGCTTGCCAAATTCATATTTTGTGTCAACGAGAATGAGCCCTTTTTCGGCTGCGATTTCGCTACCGCGTTGGAACAAAGCACGAGTGTAGCGTTCCATAGTTTCGTAGTCTTCTTTTGAAACGATGCCTTGTGCAATGATTTCTTCGCGTGAGATGTTTTCGTCGTGGCCAGCATCAGCTTTAGTTGTGGGAGTGATGATGGGCTCGGGGAAACGTTCGTTTTCGCGCATTCCGTCGGGGATTTTCACGCCACAAATTTCGCGACAGCCTGCTTGATAGTCACGCCAAGCGCTACCTGTGAGATAACCGCGAATGATCATTTCCACTTTGAAACCTTCGCATTTGAGACCTACAGTAACCATGGGGTCTGGAGTGGCAAGTTTCCAGTTGGGGACGATATCGGCAGTTGCATCGAGGAATTTTGCTGCAATCTGATTGAGCATTTGGCCTTTGAAGGGAATGCCTTTGGGGAGAATTACGTCAAAAGCCGAGATGCGGTCGGTGGCAATCATTACCATCAAGTCGTCGTTGATGTTATAAACGTCGCGCACTTTGCCGTGATATACGCTTTTTTGTCCGGGGAAATTAAAATCGGTGTTGACCAATGTCTTTGCCATAAAAGTAAGTTTTTTATTGTTGGGTTATTAATTTTCGTTCTCAGAATTGTTGTTTTTGTCGTTTTGCTCTTCGTCGACACGACACTTGTCCCATCGTTCATAGGCTTCTACAATGCGTTGCACTAATTGGTGGCGAACGATGTCTTTTTTGCCAAATTCCACTTTGCCGATGCCGTTGATGTCTTTGAGCACGCGCAGTGCTTGCACAAGACCCGATGTGGTTGAACGTGGAAGGTCGATTTGGGTGACGTCACCAGTGATAATCATCTTTGCGTTCATGCCCAGGCGGGTTAGGAACATCTTGATTTGATGGGTGGTGGTGTTTTGTGCCTCGTCGAGCACGATAACCGCGTCGTTGAGAGTTCGGCCACGCATGAAAGCCAATGGCGCAATTTGAATCACATTTGTTTCCATATACTCTTTGAGCTTGACGGCGGGAATCATGTCCTCAAGAGCGTCGTACAAAGGTTGCAAATATGGGTCGATTTTGTCTTTCATGTCACCGGGAAGAAAACCGAGTTTTTCGCCGGCTTCGACAGCGGGACGCGAAAGAATGATTTTTCTAACCTCACGGTTTTTCAACGCTCTCACAGCAAGGGCAATCGCAACATAGGTTTTACCTGTACCGGCAGGGCCGAGGGCAAAAGTGAGGTCGTTTTGCTGGAATGTTTTGACCAATAGTTGCTGATTGGGGGTGCGGCCGCTGATGGGCTTGCCGTTAACGCCATAGATGATGACATCGTCGACTTTCATTTCACGGGGCGCTTTGCCTTTGATTACGTCGAGAATGACATCTTCGGTGAGTTTGTTGTATTTAATGCAATAGTCTTCAAGTTCCTTGATCTTCTTCTCAAACTCGGCTGTCTCTTTGTCGTCGCCTATAACCTTGATTACAGAGCCACGCGCTGCCATTCGCAGCTTGGGAAACAGGTTGCGTATGAGTTGCATATTGCTGTTGTTGACGCCATAAAAACTGACGGGATCAACATTGTCGATAATTACAATGCGTTCTATCATTGAGAAGATTGAGTTTAATGTTACAAAGGTACGATTATTTATTCAAAATGCAGTCACAAATCGGTGGAATTTCTATGCATAAAGGCTATAAAGACCTCTGATTGCAGAGCCTTATTTGCTTCGGCCGACGACTTGTTTTGACGGCGCGACAGATTTGGCCCATTTTGCTGAGGCAAAGTAGGCTAAAAAGGCGTGATTGCAAAGATGATCAGAGGACAGAGATGTTATTTCATCTCGACAAGATAGTTGACTGCTTTGCCGGTAGAGAGTGCATATTCGATTTCGCGACGAGTGCTTTGTCCAATGTAGCCACCAGGATTGATGACAAAGATTTCGTCGGCAAGGTCGATTTTGCGCAAGTGCATATCGTCGAGCATTTCTTTCACTCCATCGGTAAATACCTCGTTATCGCCAGAATGGCCAAAAAGGCCGACAGAGATAACGATGTTACCTTCGAGCGAAAGTCTTTTTTGCTCGCGCAAGTATTCGTCTTTGAACTTTGTGCTCCCGCACAAAGTGATTATTTTGTAATTTCCTATCATTTATCTTTGTTGAGAATGACCAAGGCAGCGATAACACCAGGAACCCAACCGCATGCAGTGAGAAGCAATGTGATAAGGATTGAGCCGCAACCTTTGTCAAAAACTGCCAACGGAGGGAAGATTATAGCGAGAATTACACGAATGAGTGACATAGTGATTTTGGTTCAAAGTTTTTAGTTAAACAATAATTTTGGCCTTGTGTGTAGTGGCTTTCAATAAGCAAAGTTAATAAAACCGTGGTATATAACCAAATTGTGAGGCAAAATAGTGGTTAAAGCTCAATTGTTTGAGGCGTTTGTCGCAAATTTTGAGTAATTTTGGGGTATGAAAAAGTTGAAATATCTGATGCTGCTATTTGTGGCGGCGATGATGGCATGTAATAGTGCCGAATATGTGCCTTGTAAGGGCGATTTGCTATTTGTGGTCGGCGAGGAAGCATCGGAATTTTCCGAGGCCATAACCCGCTCGACAGCTCATCATGAGGTGCTGAAATTTGATCATGTGGCTATTGTTGACGTAGTTGGCGATAGCGCGTGTGTTGTCGAGGCATCGAGTCGTGGCGGAGTAGTTGTTACGCCGTGGAGCGAGTTTATGGAGTCGGCAAAGATGACTGACGGCCGTGTGGGCGTTGTGGTAAAGCGTGTTAATGTGGCGGTTGATGTCGATGCTGCAGTCAAAATTGCACGTGCCCACCTTGGCGAAGAATATGATTGGTCTTTTAGACCCGATAACGGCAAAATGTATTGCTCGGAACTTGTCTATGAATCATATCTAAACGACAAGGGCCAGCATCTGTTTGATGCCAGCCCCATGAGTTTTCGAGATTCAGAGGGTAATTTGCCTCAATTTTGGATTGACCTTTACGGTCGTCTCGGAGAGGAAGTGCCTGAAGGGGTTGATGGCACTAACCCCACTGAAATGTCTCAGTCGCCGATTTTGATCGAGGTTGCCCGACTATGGTGATTCATCGCCGGGGCAACCGTAATATTGTGTGTTTTCCTGCGTTCGTTTTATGACGCAAAATTATAATACCACTGCGCAGTCTTTTAGCGCAGTGGTATTTTTGTGGGTTAAATAAGGTTAAGAATAGAGTTACAGACTCATTTCAAAGATCTTTTCGATGTCGTGCTGTTGCAAGGGTTTGAATCCGTGCAAAATTTTGCCGCGGCAGGCTTTTTGTGCCATGACGGGGAAATGCTCGGCAGTGATGCCCACTTTGCTGAGGGTGCTGTCGAGTTTGAGCGTGTTGAATAAGAAGTCGGCGAGTCGGTCGATTGCTTGTCGGGCAATGTCCATTGGCGCTTGTTCGGGGTTGATGTTAAACACATTAACGCCAAACTGCACATATCGGCTGACAGTAGTTTCGTCAAGGCAGTATTCGAGCCAACGCGGAGTGATAATCGCGAGTCCCAATCCGTGGGTGATGTCATAGATGGCACTTAATTCGTGCTCGATGGGGTGGCAACTCCACGCCAGACGTTTGCCTCCGTTGATAAATCCGTTAATAGCCCAAGAAGATGCCCACATGAGGTTGGCGCGCGCTTCGTAGTCGTTGGGCTTTTCGATTGCCACGGGGGCAAAGCGAATGATGGTTTTGAGCAGACCTTCCATAAAGCAGTCGAGCATATAAAGGTCTTTCTCCATGTTGAAATACACTTCAAGAATGTGTGAAATCATGTCGGCTGCTCCGCAAGCGGTTTGATAGGCGCTTACCGAGTAGGTCAATGTTGGGTCGAGAAAAGATGTCTTGGGCAGCATGGGGGCTTCCATACGACCTATTTTGTCCTGTGTCTCGGGATTGCTGATTACGCCACCGCAGTCCATCTCGCTGCCTGTTGCCGATAGGGTGAGAACGGTAATTATGGGCAAAGCTTTGGTTATCGGAGCCCATTTTTCATTCAAAAAGTCCCAGGGATCGTGGTCAACACATGCACCGGCAGCCATGAATTTTGTTGCATCGAGGGTAGAGCCGCCTCCAACTGCGAGAAGTACGTCGATGTTGTGGTCTTTGCACATTTGTGCACCTTGTCTCACCGAGTCGATACGAGGATTGGGCTCGATGCCCGAGAGTTCGAACACTTGCAGTCCGGCGCGTTCAATTTCGGCAATCACTTTGTCATAAAGGCCCGATTTTTTGATAGAGCCTCCACCATAAGTGAGCAATACGCGAGTTCCATAACGGCTGAGTTCTTCGCCCAAGTGGCTCAATTGGTCTTGACCGAAATAAACCTTGACAGGTATGTCATAAATAAAATTGTTCATAATTGTGAGAAGTGTTTAGGTGTCAGATTTGTCGCAAAAATACAAATTACCCGCGAGAAAATCGGCACAAGTGGGAAAGTTTTAGTAACTTTATCGCACAAAACAATGAAGCAATGATTGACACTATATTTCTTGATAAATATGAAAACAACCTCACCCAAGAGTTGTTGAAGTTATGCACCAATTACAAAATGCTTGACGGCACATTGTTGTCGACCGACGATATTGATGACCAATGGAAAGAGTTGGCTCCCGAATATATGGCCGATGCCGTTCCGCAGATTGCTCAATATCCTACCGTTTCGGTTGCATGGGCCGGATATTTGGGCCTTGCTATTGCGCGAGGCTGGGATGCCGATTGGGAAATGTGCAAGAATTGCGGTTATAAAGATTTTTATGGTCCGCGAGGATTTGACGATATGGATGAGCATATCTTGTTTACCGTCCTGGGCCTTGCTCCCGAAAGTGAGGAGGCCAGAAAGATTGAAGACATGTTGCGCCGATGTGGCGAAAAGGCTGTGACGCTCATTCGTCACGAGCAGATTGACCCGCAAACAGCAATGGCATTCCATGTGTTTGCACGCACATGTCGCACAATGTATCGCATTGGCGCCGCAATAGAATTGCGCCGTCTCGGATACAAGTTTGAGAAAGTGTATATGAGTTAATAACCCACTTTGTCGAGAATGCCGGTGAGGGCGGCTATTGCGATGCCGTAGTTTGTTACCGGCACTTGTTGTTGTCGTGCACGATTGACGCGGCTCATAACATGGGCGCGGTTAAACATGCATGCTCCGCAGTGTATCACTAAGTCATAGTGGGTAAGGTCGGCCGGAAAATCGTTGCCGCCGACAATGTCGATATTTATTTCCTGACCAAGTTTTTGTCGCAGCAGTCGCGGGAGTTTCACGCGGCCTATGTCTTCGTGTTGAGGTATGTGGCTACATGCCTCGGCTATGAGTATGTGTGCTGTTGGTTGGAGTGTCAACATTGCCTGCGCACCATTGACAAATGTTGTGATGTCGCCTTTTTGTCGGGCAAACAACACCGAGAACGATGTTAGTGCCGATTGCTCGGGCTTTGCAGCATATACTTGCGGAAAAACTTGTGAGTCGGTAATGATGAGTTGGGGCGGGGTGGCGAGGTTGGCCAATGCCGATGGCATATCTTCGGGAGTACAGCAAATGGCGATGCAGCGGCGGTCGAGTAGTTCGCGCAATGTTTCGACTTGCGGCTTGATGATGCGGCCTTGCGGGGCTTGGCCATCTTGTGGCATAACGAGCAGCACGGTATCGCCCGATTTGCACATACCCTCGGTAATGAGAGGTTGTTGTGGGTGAGCGAAGATTTTGAGTTGAGCCAGTAGTTGGCTGATGCCTATGCCGGTTGCTGCACTTATAACAATGGGTTGCGCTCCAGTCATTAAGGCTATTTGCTCGATGACCGATTGTGAGGGTTGATCAATGTCGCTCTTTGTGAGAACACCGATAAAGGGTATTTTTCTGTCGGTGAGAATGCCGATAATCTCTTGCTCGGTCGAAAAGTCGGTGTCGGTGTTAAATAGCACCACGGCTATGTCGGTTCGATCAATCGTTTTCAGTGTTTGTGAGATGCGTTGCTGACCGAGGACGCTTGTGTCGTCAAATCCCGGGGTGTCTATAATCATAGTTGCTCCAATTTCGGGCAGTTCAATCGGTTTTGCAACAGGGTCGGTTGTTGTGCCGGCTATATCTGACACAATTGAAACCTGTTGGGCTGCGAGGGCGTTTATGAGCGACGATTTGCCGCTGTTGCAACGGCCCAGGAATGTGATGTGCAGGCGATGTGATGAGGGTGCTGATTGTGGCATGGCTGTGGAATGTTAAAAACGGAAATCGCGTTTGCCATCGATGATTTCTTGCAATCGGCGGGCAGTTATTTCGCGCGTTTTGAGTGAAGAAATAGCATTTAGTTCTCGCTCAATGATGTCAGGCGCGAGCGAGCGGGTGTGGGCCGATGCATAGTCTTGCAGATATTCTTGCAAAGTCATCAATGCGTTTGGCGCACAACAGTTTGCAATTTGTCCGGTTTTGGCAAGCGACATGAAGCGGTCGCCTGTTCGGCCCTCACGGTAGCAGGCAGTGCAGAAACTCGGAACGTAGCCGAGTTGCAAAAGCCATGCGACAATCTCGTCAAGGGTGCGGTTGTCGCAGATGTCAAATTGTGCCGAATCGTCGGTTTGTTCCGAAGCATATCCGCCGATGCTTGTGCGTGATGCTCCGCTGAGTTGTGACACACCCACTTCGAGTGCCAACTCGCGGCACTCTTGTGACTCGCGTGTCGAAATTATCATTCCGGTATAGGGTACGGCTAATCGCAACACGGCGACTATGCGGCGAAACACTTGGTCGGTAACTGCGTTGGGAAAGTCGTCGAGCGAAATGTCGTCGGCAGGTCTGATGCGAGGCACGCTGATGGTGTGGGGGCCAACACCGAAGCACGCTTCGAGATGCTCGGCATGCATGAGCATTGCTGCAAAGTCATATCGGTAGTCGTGCAAGCCAAATAGTACGCCGATACCCACATCATCTATTCCGCCTTGCATTGCACGGTCCATTGCCTCGGTGTGGTAGGCCCAATCGCTCTTTGGTCCGGCCGGATGCAACTGCTCATAGGTGGGTCGGTGGTAGGTTTCTTGAAAAAGAATGTAGGTTCCAATGCCGGCATCGCGTAGCAGTCGGTAGTTTTCAACAGTGGTTGCTGCAATGTTGACATTTACGCGGCGAATTGCGCCGTTGTGGTGGTGAATAGAGTATATGGTGTTGATTGACTCCAATACATATTCTATGGGACTGTGCACGGGGTGTTCGCCTGTTTCGAGAGCGAGGCGTTTGTGACCCATGTCTTGAAGGGCGATGACCTCGCGACGAATTTCTTCTTGCGAGAGTTTGCGTCGGGGTATTGTGCGGTTTTTGGCGTGATAGGCACAATAGGTGCACGAGTTGACGCAGTGGTTTGACAGATATAGCGGTGCAAACATCACTATGCGGTTGCCATAGATGCGCTGCTTGATGTTGCGTGCAAGGTCAAAGATGCGTGTTGTGATTTGCTCATCGGTGCAGTAAAGCAACACCGTTGCCTCGCGGTGAGTGAGTCCGTTTCCGGCGGCTGCTTTGTCGAGGATTTCGTTAGCCAAAACGATGTCGTTGCAATGAACGGCGGCATAGTCGAGTGTAGCCATCACTTCGCGGTGGCTGATAAATTCTGATGCGTGGGCCGATGATGGGTTATAGTCTGTCATATTGTTGAAAATCTCCTCGTGAAAAGTTTAGGTGGTAGCCGATTGTGTTGAGTTGCTGTTGCAGAGAGGCAATGCCTTCGGCCGACTCGCTTGCTGTGGCGGCTTTGTTGTCATAGATAGCATATTTCTCTCTTACGCACGCGGGCGATAGGTTGGGCATCACTACATTTGCCCCTGATAAAATGGCCTGGTTGCGCGCATCGGCATCAAGGGAGGCAAGCGCGGTTGTTGCCGGAATCAAAGCATTGGGCAGCATAAGCCGCACAATGGCTAATATGCGCAATGTGAGGTCTATGGGGCCTGCCGTATGGTAGCCAAGTGGTGTGTCGGCTTGGGGGATAAACGGGCCGATTCCCACCATTTGAGGACGCATTTGCTGCAATAACAATAGGTCCTCGATCAGATGGTCGGTGGTTTGTTGTGGAACACCAACCATCATGCCCATGCCGGTTTGGTATCCTATTGCGATGAGCGATTTGGCGCAATCAATGCGGTTGCTCCATGACATATCTTCGGGGTGGAGCAAGGAGTATAACTGTCTGTCGGCAGCTTCGTGGCGCAACAGGTAGCGGCTTGCTCCTGCATTGAAAAGTGCTGTATATGAGTCTTTGCTACGTTCGCCGAGTGAAAGGGTGATGGCCGCCTCGGGAGCTATGTCGGCAATTCGGCTGATGAGATTTGTTATTCGGCTGTCGGTGAGGGTGCTGTCCTCTCCGCTTTGTAGCACAAACGTGCGCAGTCCCATGGCATAGCCTTTGGCACAGCAGTCAATTATTTCGTTGTCAGAGAGCCGGTAGCGGGCAATGTTGCGATTGTCGCGGCGCAGACCGCAATATAGGCAGTTGTTGCGGCAATAGTTGCTGATTTCGATTAGTCCGCGCACATATATTTCGTGTCCGAAATGCTCTGTGGCGATGTTGCGGGCACGTTCTTTGAGGTATGACTCGGTGTCGCTGTCACATTCCAACAATGCGCGATAACTGTCGGCATCGAGCGTATGGAGTGTTGCGAGTCGGTCAACCAAAGTTCTCATTGCATGGGCAATTAGCGTTTGGCGAGTTCGTCGTTAAAAGTCTTGCGACCGGTGTCGTAGTTTGTGTGAACGCTCGGTCCCGAGATGCAACCGCCTTCACAAGCCATGATTTCCAAGAACTGCACGGGCGATTTGCCTGTCTTGCCATAAGCTCTGAGCAAGTTGACATTCTTTTTGTCGAGAGGCGAAATCTGTTGAGCGGTAAATTCAAACGCACCGTTGATGTGTTTAAGCACTGCCGCTGTTACTCCGCCGTTTTGGGCAAATCCATAGGCTGTGCGGTCGACTGTAAACGGGATGTTATATACTTTATCGTCGGTCATCTCGATTTCCATACCTTCAAAGATACTTTGCATTTCTTCAAAGGTCATCACATAGTCAACATACTCGTCTTTGCGTGCCTCTTTGCGTTTTGCGATACATGGGCCTACGAATACCAACTTGGCATCGGGGTGCTGTTCTCGGGCCATTTGCGCAGTATAGTGCATGGGCGAACGAGTGCTTGAAATGTATTTTTTGAGTTCAGGCGCATGCTTTTCGGCCATTTCGACATATGCGGGACAGCATGATGTGGTCATGAATGCTTGACCTTCTTCGAGTTTTTCTTTGAGTTCTTCGCTCTCTTTTTCGGTAGTGATAACCGCACCTTGTGCTACCTCAATCACATCGGCAAAACCGATTTGCTTGATGGCGCTGTAAACCTGTTCGGCAGGTGCTTTGTATTGCGACAAAATGGCGGGAGCAACCATTGCAATAACCTTTTCGCCGCGTTTGATACATTGCAGAATGTCAAATACTTGTGATAGTTCAAAGATAGCGCCGAATGGGCAACTATTCAAACATTTACCGCAGAAGATGCACTTTGACTCATCGATGTGTTCAACGCCAAATTCGTCTTTTGTGATAGCGCCCACCGGGCATGCTTCTTCACAAGGAATGGGAATGTGAACAATAGCGTGATAGGGGCAACTGTTGAAACATTTGCCGCAACTGATACATTTTGACTGATTGATGCGGCCTTGGCTTGTTTCAGAATCAAATTCGATGGCGTCTTTGGGGCAGTTGAGAGAGCAAGACCGAGCCACACATCCGCGGCAAAGGTTTGTAATCTGATAATTGGTGCGAACACAAGACGAACATGCCTCATCGACAACACACATAATGTTGTCTTTGGGGTTCTGACGAATGAGGGCTTGGGCTGCATATTCTGAAAGCGGAGTCAATTCATCAACCTCATCGCTCATATCAAAACCCATGAGAGGCAATGACTTATATTTCCACACCGCACGCTCCTTGTGAATGCAACAGCGGCCCATTACATGGCTTTTGCGGGGGCTGAGTTCGATTGGTAAGCGGTCGATTTTTTCAACTAATTGGTCTTCTTTCCAAAGTTGTATAAGACGAGTCAGCAAACGCTGACGCACAATCATCACATTATTTTTAATTGCCATAGATAAAAATATTCTGCAAATATTCTACAAAAATACTTCTTTTGTCTCACATAACAGCAAAAAAACATAATGTTTTTAATCCGCAAGGAAATCGGCAGATGCGATATTTAACCTTCAGTTTTGAGTTGTTTAGGCTATTAGGGTTGCCAAATACATGTTTGCATGGATAAAATGGACACAAGTAGTGGGTGAAGTGCCATCGTTGCTATACTATTATAGGGCTTTTAGTTGATTATTCATTCGTTTTTCGTAACTTTGTAGGTGTAAATGCAACAAACCGTGGTGTGCACTGTTTTGTGTGGCAGTTGCGCTGATGATCGGAAATTAATTCTTAACC
>JAFPCM010000081.1 GCA_017390185.1 Muribaculaceae bacterium | reverse complement strand
ATAATATGTATACCCGTTTCCTGTTCCAGTGGGAGAGATTGAGCTGTTTTTGATTTTAAAGATTACTCTTACATTAGCTGCGGGCTTGATGAGTTGTGTGTATTTGCCGTTTGTGTAACCATAACCGGCATCGTAAGACAAATTGCCAATGATTTTGGCGTTGGTTGGGATGTCGTCAATGTCAAAAGCACTTTGCTCTTTTGAACAGCTAGAGAATACTAATGCTACGACTGCAAATAGCATAGTAAATTTTAAGAAAAAAGTTTTCATAAATATGATAAAATAGGGTTAGTGAGGTTCTATGAATTAGTGTTGACATTAGCAAATAGTCAGAACCTCATTGAAAACTATAGCTAATGCTTTTTATTTGCCACAAAGTTACAAAATATTTTAAAAACTACGTAAAATAGTTTCATATTTTTACGAAAAAAAGAGGGAATGGTGTATGAATGTTATTGTAATGTGGGGTTGTTCTTTGGCCGTTCTTGGTGAGGTTTTTCACAGATCACATTTTGAACTGCTCCCACAAACAAAACTTTTGGGAGTTTTTGGTCTTTTTGTGGCATAGTGATAGCAAATAGGCAAAGGAGTGATGTTAAAAAGGGTTGACGTGTTGCTTAATGTTAATAAAATGGGTAACTTTGTGGTTTGAAAAATTATATAAATATGAAAAAGTTATACATATATGCAGCAATGCTGATTGCCGGTGCTTTGTCGCTATCGGCACAAAGCAAGATCGACTATAATGGTCAGACCCGTTTGCTTGAATATAAGATGCAAAAGCAACTTGTAAAATCAGGACAACTGGATGTTAAATCTGTATCGGAAGACGAAAAAATGCTCGTTCTTGTTGACTTGGAAGAAGGAGAAACTGTGGCCGAATTGGAAGAAAAAGGAGCAGTGATTGTAAGCCAACGCGGTGACTTGGTGTTGGCCGAAATGCCCATCTCTCAAATCGAAGATATGGCAGCGTTGGAGTCGGTAAAGAAAATGAGTTTTGGCGAAATGTTGACAACAAAACTTGACTCGGCTCGTGTGTCTACGGCATTTGGCGACGCTCACAGTGGTATCGGTCTTGATCAAGCATATAACGGTAAAGGTGTAGTTGTCGGATTGATGGACGCAGGAGTTGACCCCAACCACATAGCCTTTAAAGAACAATCGACAAACAACAACCGTGTGCAACGATTCTGGAGCTACGGATCAATGGGCTTGTCGGCAACTTATGACACCCCTGAAGAAATCTCGGCATTTTCGACAGAAAACCGCAAGGAGACACACGGCACACATGTGTTGGGTATTATGGCCGGCGGAAACAAAGGCAGTAAGTTATATTATGGCTTGGCTACACATTCAGATATAGCTGTTGCTGCAGGCACATTGACAACCAACAACGTATTGGCAGGTGCTTCTAAAATCATTGAGTATGCAAAGAGTGTGGGCAAACCGGCCATTATCAACCTGTCGGTAGGTAGCAATGGCGGTTCTCATGACGGTACAGCGTCTTACGGCCGTTATTTGGCGGCACTTGGACAAGATGCCATCATATGTATCTCTGCCGGTAATGAAGGAACAATGCCTCTCGGTTTGCGCAAAGATTTTGCCGAAGGTGATAATGAAGTCAAATCGTTTTTTGTGGAGAACTATGTAGATGGCACTTTCAAGGGTACTACAACTTTTTGGAGTAAAGACCAAACCCCATTTACATTCTCGGCGTTTGTCTATGATAATGACCAAGACAAGATTGTGTATGAATTGCCTGCCGTAAGTGAGTCGACTAGCGGTAAATATAAAACAGTGGGCGGTTCAAGCTATGGCACAAGCGTTACATATCATAGTGCTGAATTTGACAAAGCATTTACCGGATATTTTGGCGTTATGTCGGATTTGTGTAAGGATAACGACCGCTACATGGTTTCGCTAAACTATGACTTGCGAAATGCTGCAGCCAATGAGGGCAACCTTGTTTTGGGATTCAAAGTGACAGGTGTGGCTGGTAATAGCGTGTATGGCTATTGTGATGGTGTGTATACTGAATTCACTTCTTATGACAAAGAAGGCTGGGACCCCGGTACTGCTAACGGTACTATCAACGAAATTTCTTGCGGTGAAAACGTTTTGTCAGTAGGTGCTTATTCAACTCGCAATAGCATCAAACTTGCCAATGGAACTGAAACCTATTACCCTTCACTAAACATATATCCTAAACCTGCAGGTGCTATTTTGAACTTTACAAGTTACGGAACTTTGGCCGATGGTCGCAACCTTCCTCATGTGTGTGCTCCAGGATTGCTTATTTCGGCATTTAGCACTCCCTATGTTCAATACAACAGCTTGGGACAAGGTAATTACACTACACGTTATACATCTTTTAATAAAACCTATTATTGGGGACCAATGACCGGTACATCTCAAGCAAGTCCATTTGTTGCAGGTACTATCGCATTGTGGATGCAAGCTGATACAACATTGACTATTGATGACGTGAAAACTGTTATTGCTGAAACCTCAATCAAGGACGATTTTGTGAAAAACGCTACAGTTAAAGAACAATGGGGCGCTGGCAAAATCAATGTTATGGGTGGCTTGAAATATGTGCTTGATCGCAAAAACGCATCGGGTATTGCTGCAATTGCCGATGAAAACGACAACATGGTGGTTGAGGCGAATGGTGGTATTATTAATGTATTTGTAGCCGGTGAATCAGCAATTACAGTGGCTGTTTATAATATGTCGGGCCAAGTGGTGCGACATGTTTCTGTAAACGATAATGAGGCTAATGTTGATGTTGAGAATTTGCCTAAAGGCATTTACTTGATTCACGCACAAGGAGCCAAAGGTCGTTATACAACTCGAATGGTTATTTGATACTAAACATAACGCTATAGCAAAGCCCGACGAGATTTCTCATCGGGCTTTTTTATTGTTCATCATATAATCTCTGAATGATGTGATAATTTCATTAACCCGTAAATGATTAAGGAAAATGTGAAGTGTTAAATAGAACTCAACTTGTAATAGACTGGGATTTTGGTGGACATAATATTGCAGCCAATAGAATAGCGCATGATAGAGTTGAAAAGGTTCGACCGATATAACCAATAGACAATCAATCAAATTCTACAATTAAGCAACGGGTATGTAATAGTAATAGAAAAAGAATATAGAAATAGCCCGCATGATATGGAAACCATAACCATGTGGGCTGAAATGTCATCTTTGGCTACCGATGCTCAACGAAAAGTTGCCCCCGATATCAACGCCCTAAACGCTATCCAAAGCACAGACATTGCAAAGATACGAAAAATACTGAAAACCCCACCAAGAGCCGAACCATTCCGCGCTCGTTTTCGTTCCCCTATCCGCTGCAGAACTGCGCTGCAGTGGTACACTTGCAGTGTGTTGTGTGTGATGAGAGCCTCAAGTCCTCCACTGCTATTTTGCAAGCAAAACAGATGGGCACTTGACAACACCAAGTCCCCAATGGGTTGGTTGTAAACTGCATGCCAACAAGTATATAATTACCCACAAAAAAAAGCCTCGCCGATTGGCGAGGCTTTTGAGTTATAATTGAATATAGGGTTTCAATTATTTAGCGTCGAATACAACAACGCGGTTCCAGTTGTTTTCTTCGTAGATTTGAGTGTCGCTACCTTCAGCTTTAACTGTCAAACGGTCAGCAGCGATGCCGTAAGTGTCAACGAGCATTTTAACAACGTTTTGAGCACGTTTTTCAGAAAGTTGCATGTTGAATGCGCTTGAACCAGTTTTAGCGTCAGCATAACCGATAACTGCAACGTTTACATCGGGATTTTCGTTCATCCATTTAGCGATGTTGTAAACGTTAACTTTTTCTGAGTTGCGAACTTTAGCAGAACCAATAGTGAAACGAACAGCAGACATCAAAGGAATTTCTTTCACTTCGGGGCATTCGGGGCATTTCACTTCGGGGCAGGGGAGTTGAGCTTCTGCAGCAGCGAGACGGTTGTTGCAGTTAGCCAATGCGCCACGGAGGTCGTTAACTTGGTTGTTGAGAGCGTCGATTTGTGCGAGGTAAGTGCAGGGATCAACTGTGCTGAAGCTTGTGTTACCAAGACGGATGTTGAAACCACCGAGAGCAGTTACGTTAACATCGATGGGTGAACCCCAGGGAACGAGGTTGAAGTTGTCACCGTGAGCAGCAGCGCGACCTTCCAAGAAGAAGTCAACGCGTTTGCAAAGACGGAAACGGAATTGGAGACCTGCAGAAACGGGGAGAGTCCAGTTGTTAGTTTTTGCAGCACCATCGTTGTCCATGATTTGTGAGTTAGTGTAATCCCAAGCGAATGTACCACCGAGACCTACGAAAGGAACGATGCTGAATACGCGTTTAGTGTTAACACCACCGATTGAGTTAAACATATCCCACATGATGTCAAAGTCAGCGCTTACATATTTAGATTTGCTGTAAACGTTGCTGTCATAGTGAAGAGCGCCACCGAGGAAGTTAACGCGCCATCCCAAATAAGGAGTCATCCATTTGCCAAAACCGAGGTTGTAGGCAGCGGTGAGGTGAGTTTTTTCGCCGCCATTGGGGAGGTAGCTTTCAAAGAAAGGAGCGTTGATACCAGCGCCAGCTTGAATGAACCATACGCCTTTTGACAAGTCGTAGTACTCTTTACAGGGAGTGAGTTCAGCTACAGTTACGTCTTCTTCAACTACAACTGCTTCCTGTGCATTCATTGTGTTTGCTGAAAGGAGCATTGCGCCACAAGCAGCAACTGCTAAAAAGATGCTTTTTTTCATTACTGTTGAATTATTAAATTAAACAAATTGTTATTGGTTTTCTAAATTTCAAGTTCTCGGCTTTTTATATAGCTTTGAATCGGCATTATAACATATTGCTTAGGCAATTTGTTCTTAATATCCACACAAAATTATATAAAATTATTTGACTACACAATATTTTGTGAAATCTTTTGGGGTAATTTTTGTTGTTTGGGCAAAAAAAATCAATATTTGATAATATTATGTCTCAACTTGATGCTTTTTGATGGAAATTAACTACATTTGCAGTAACTGAATTTAGAATATGAATAAAGACAAAGTTGCTCAAAAAAGAAAACTCTCGGAGACAAAACGCCAGTTCAATTCTCCCAAAAGGTTCAGGTTGTCGTTTGTGAACGAGAATACTTTTAACGAAGTTTGGACAATTAAAATGTCGCAAACCAAGGTTGTGGTGTCAATAATCGTGATAGTTGGCGCAGTGGCATGTGTGATGGCCACTCTCATTGCGTTTACACCCATTCGCACTTTATTGCCGGGCTATTTGAAGATGTCGCAACGTCAGGAAAATGTGATAAATAGCTTGATGGTTGACTCGCTGAAAACGCGTGTTGATATTAATAATGCTTATCTGCAAAATATTACTGATATATTGACCGACAATGTGGTGGTTGAAAAAATTGTAATACCAAATGATAGCGCTGTGTCGACAATTCCGGTTGATTCTATCATGGGAGCATCACCGTCAGAGTTGCAATTTATTAAACAGTTTGAGGACGACGAGCGTTACAACTTGTCGGTATTGGCTCCGTTGGTAGCCGAGGGTATGTTGTTTTACGCTCCGGTATCGGGGGCTACTGTCGAGGAGCAGCAAATGGACGGCAGTATGGCTTTGTCGCTTGTTGTGCCGTCGTTGTCGCCTGTATCGGCCGTGTATGCCGGAACGGTTGTTGATGTTTACTATGATGCGATGAAAGGTAATGTGGTGATCATTCAGCATTCCAACGATTTCTTGTCAAAATATGTCGGAGTCGGTGAAACCTTGTGCCAAGTGGGATCTAAGGTGGTTACCGGTCAGCGCATAGGTGTCATTAGCCGCAATCCCGATTCGCGATTTGTGTTTGAATTGTGGCACAAGGGCACGGCATTGCAGCCTCTTGACTATATCGCATTTTAACAACCGCGGGAGTTTAACCTAAAAAATGATAAGTGCTCTCGTTTTATTTGCATTTGCTGTCAAGTTGCATTATCTTTGCATATTGTTTTAATGAATAATAAAGTTATGAAAAAATATATTGTTGCTCTTGTAGCATTAATCTCTTTGTTGTCGGCTAATGTAGCTGAAGCCCAATTGCGTGTAGGTCCTATGGCTGGCGTGTCATTCACTACTTTGAAATTTAATCAAGGCGGCATCGTTTCGGTTGACGGTGCGGCAGGTCCGGCAGCAGGCGTTTTTGTCGAAAAAATGTTCCCTGGTATCGGTTTCGGTATCGACATGGGGTTGATGTATAGCATGAAAGGTGCTACTGTCAACTTTGCAAATCGCAAAATATGGGCTGATGATGGGGTTGCAAGCTCACGCAGCATGCTCCACTATGTTGAACTTCCCATTAATGTGAGATTTAAATACACTCATATGCAAGGCTTTGAAGATTACCTTGCTCCGTTTGTATTTGCCGGTCCCGAGTTTTCTTTTCTTGTGGGTCATAGCAAAATCTTGACATCGGCAAAACAAAATGTGATGAAATATAATGGTGCGGCAGTTGGTTTGACTGTCGGTCTCGGTGCTGAAATTTTCAAGAACTGGCAACTCTCGGGTAGCTACACTTGGGGTGTGACAACAGCCGTGCAAACTGTGAAACTTGATGATTTCAAGGCAAACAATCGCGGTTGGAATATTCGCGCTGCCTACTTGTTCTGATAGATTGAATTAAACTACGATAAAAAATGCCCTTTTACAGTTCGCTGTAAGAGGGTATTTCTTTTAAGAACTGATATGTTTGGTTTGTGTAGTCGATGCTGCAGCAGTAATGGTTGAGCCCGTTTGATACGATTAGATATTTGGCTTGCAACACCATGTTATAACGCACGATTTGATCAAATGTCGCTTGTGTTATTTCAACCGAAGGGGCTTTGTATTCGATGATAACAAGCGGGGTGGCTGTGTTGTCATAGACCACTGTGTCACATCGGCGGCGTGTGTTGTTGAGGGTAATGCCTATTTCGTTGGCGATGAGCGACTGCGGAAACCCTTTGTGAGTAATGATGAATTCGACAAAATGCTGGCGCACCCATTCTTCGGGAGTAAGGGCCACAAACTTGCGACGCAGACGGTCGTAGATTTGCAGTCCATCGCGTGTGCGATTGATTTTGTAATCAAATGTCGGAAGATTGAGTTTTAGCATTAAGCAGTCTAAATTTTGCGTGCGTTGATAATTTTGTGTAAATTTACAACAAAATATTGACAGACACAATTAACACCATATATGGCCGCACCTAAAAATAATGTAACATTCGGTTTATTGCGCTCGCAAATAGCTCAACGACAGTTCTCGCCCGTCTATGTATTGCATGGCGAGGAGGGGTATTTCACTGATGTTCTTGTAAAGGACTTTGAAAACATATTGCCGGTTGAGGAACGTGATTTTAACCTGTACACGCTTTATGCGCCGCAGGTGACTGCCGACGATATTATGGATGTGTGTCGCCGTTATCCGATGATGTCGGAATATCAGGTAGTGATTGTCAAGGAATGTCAGGCAAAGAGCGATGTGGTGAATAAATTGCACACCTATGTATCGCAACCATCGCCCACGACCATTCTGGTGCTGTGCTTTCGAGGTGCGCAAGCCAAAGGCAAGGACTTGTTGCCAGCTGCCAAAAAGACCGGAGTTGTGTTTGAGTCAAAGCCGTTGAAAAATAGCGAAATGGATGCGGCGATTATGGACTTTGTCAAAGACCGAGGCTTGAATATTGAGCACAAGGGATTGTCGATGTTGTCGGAGTTTATAGGCAACGATTTGTCGCGATTGTATAACGAAATAGGTAAACTGGTTGTCGCACTTGGTCCCGGCGCTACAATTACGCCCGAAGCTATTGAACGAAACATCGGTTTCAGCAAAGACTATAATAATTTTGAACTTATCAAGGCGTTGGCTTCAAAAGATGCCAAGACGGTTTTTGCCATTGTCGATCATTTTCGTCGCGACCCCAAGAACAATCCCACATTGCTGACCCTCTCGCTTGTGTTCAAGTATTTCTCTAATCTCTTGCTTATTTATTTCATGCAAGACAAGAGCGATAACGCAATGATGTCGGCGTTGGGCTTTAAGTGGTCGGGACAGTTGGCCGACTATAAAGTGGGCATGCGCAATTATAATGCCTACAAGGCTATTGAAATCATATCGGCAATAAGAGAGTTTGATACCCGTAGCAAGGGCATCGGCAGCCGTCAGAATGAATATGATTTGTTGAAAGACTTGATGTTCCGCATTCTAAGTGCGAGCGGCAACATCACTATTTGACGCGGAACGAGTAGCCGAGCATTACCTGGATAGACGATGAGCGCGATGACGAGAATATGTCGCTCTTGCGGTCAGAGAATATGCCTCCCAAGCCAAAGTAATAGCGGGCCTCGAGCGAGATAGCATTGCGGCGATTGGCATAAACTTCCATGCCCAATCCGGCCGAAATCCCATAGTCAAATTTATATTTAATCTCTTTGTTGAGTTGCTCGTTGGTGCGATTATTCAACGGAAATCCCTTGACAGTAGTGTAGTTTTGGTAGTCAAAATTGGCTGAGATGTTTTCGCCTATGAGATATGACACCTCGGGGCCAAGGTTGACAAAGCCCTTGATGGTGTTGTTGCCAAAGTAAATGTGTGTAAGCAAGGGTATTTGCACATAAGTGAGTGTGCGCTTATAGTCAAAGGGATATTCTTCAAAGTCTTCTTGCCAACCACGTTGCTCGATGAGGACTTCGCCAATTAAACCAAAATAATTTTCTTCGGTGTATTTTACCGATACACCTCCCATGTAGCCCAATAACATTGATTGTTGCACTGTGGGCGAGAAAAACATTTGCGACAATGTGGCGCCGCCTTTTGCACCGACATATAGTTTGGGTGTATATTCGCGTTGGGCGAATGCTGTGGTGCAGAGCAATGATATGATGGCTGTGAGCAGTATTCGTTTCATAGATTATTCGACGCCGAGAGATATGAAATATAATGAGCTGTTGCTGTATCCGGCATTGCCGTCAAGTTTTATGAAATCAAAACTGTTTTGCAAGCCTTCGTAGTTATACTCGGGTGTGAATTTGCCATATTTGGCTACCGACTCAATGATGTAAAGGGCGGTATCGTAGCCGAGTAATGCTTGGTTGGGGTATGAGGTAACCGGTTCGATGCCAAACTCTTGTTTGAATGCATCAAAACTGAATTTCTCGGAGTCTTCAAATTCGTCGAAACGACTGTAATATGTCGTATTGATTTCATGCATTTTTTCTTTGATGCTGCCTTTGAATGTAATCCATTCGGGGTAGCCGAAAAGTTCGATGCGACGGTTGGGGTTGTCGTTTTTGAAACGGTTAAGGGCCGATGCATAAGAAATTAGGTCTTTTTTAGCTGATGATGTCGGTATGAACACATATTGAGATGTGTCATTAAGTCCTTTCAACTCGGTGTCGTCAAGAATATCGGTGTATGATACTTGCTTATATCTGACGCTTGCCGTATCAAGAGCCACCTGCAACTGTGTGGTGAATTTGATTTTGTCGCTTAAGTGCTCTTTATTGCGAAGGAAGACTGGTGTCATGCCTTTGTAGTCGTGAATGATGTGGTTGATAGCCGATTTGTACATGTCTTCTTGGCTGATGTTGCCTTGAAGCACCCATTCATTTGTTTTGTGAAGGGTGTTTTTGATGTTATAGAGATTGAGAACATGACATTTGTGCTCTTGAGCAAATGCTGCAATCATTTCGAGGTGATCGTCATCTTCGGGCGCGATGATGAGGTCTATATCTTTCATCTCGTCTTTGGTGAGAATGTCTTTGAGTGTAGAAATGCTGTCGGCCGTGTCATACACGCGAACAATGATATTGCTTGGCTCTTGCAATTGGTTGAGAGCCATCAAGAATCCGCGGTAGAAATCGGTGTATTGTTTGTCTTTTTTCAATGCTTTTTCGTGACTGAGCATGAAGGGCAACACGATTGCTACCTCGGTGGGTTTGCCTGAATTGTCGACAATGATGTCGTCGGTTGATGTGTTGTCGCTTTCTTGAACCGTTTCAATCGCAACTGTTTCGGGTTGTGTTGTCTCGTCAGAAACGGGAACGGGGTTTGATTCTTCAATAACGGCTTCAGGTTCAGTTTCGGCAGGTGCAGTAGCCGATTCGATGACTGATGGTTGAGTGTTCTCGTCGGTCTCGGGTTGTTTGGTGACTGTGGCGAATTGTGCAATGCGCAATGTGTCACCAGTTTTGATGCCGTCTTTAGCGGCAGGGTTGTCGGCAATGAGTTGCGCCACAGAGATGCCATATTGTCGGCTGATGCCATATACGGTTTCTTTTTTCAAAACAGTGTGGTTGATGAAAGAAGTTGCTTCAACCACAGCATCGGCCTTGGGAAAATAAAGGGTGTCGTAGGCCTTGATGCCGTCAACCGCCGACGGATTGTATTTTACAATCTCATCTTTTGTTGTGCCCAATTTGTGGGCAATGCTGTATATAGTTTCTTTGGACTGAACATTATAGTAGTAATATTCTTTGCCATTGATGATCTTTGAAGGGAGATTGAATGCGTTGACGCATAAAGATGACAGCAACAAGATTGCTGTGAGTATTAAATTGCTGATTGACTTGAATTGAATCATCTTTGTTGGGATTTAATTTACAAAGATAACTTGTTTGAATAAAATATGCAATAGTAAAGTGATGACTAGTTGATTATAGGCAAAATAAAAGCCTTGCCAGTCAAAAGATGGCAAGGCTTTATGCTCAGATTGTTATCTGTTAATTATTTAAGAGTTCCTGCTTCGGCTTTCTTAATCATTTCTTCGTTAGCTGAAATGTAAACTTCAACGCGACGGTTTTGAGCACGACCTTCGGCAGTTTCGTTTGTTGCTACATATTCGGCCATAGGAACGCCAAGAGCAGTGATGCGAGTAGCAGTAACGCCTTTGTTTACGAGGAATGTGCGAACAGCATCAGCGCGGCTGTTTGACACGCGTTCGTTAGCGGCATAAGAACCGGTGTTGTCGGTGTAGCCAAAGATTTGAACGTTAGTGTCGGGGTTATTGATAAGAGAAGTTGCAAATTGAGTCAAAGAGTTTTGAGCCGATGCGCTGAGGGTAGATTTACCTGTTGCGAAGAGGATACCACCGTCAAAAGTCATCTTGATAGCTTGGAGACCGTTTTGGTCAACTGTTTCTTCAACTGTTGCACCTTGAATTTGTTCGAGTTCTTTTTGTTGTTTATCCATCTTGTTGCCGATGAGAGCGCCAGCACCAGCACCAACGCCAGCACCGATTGCACCGCCGATTGCAGCACCTTTACCGCCGCCAATCAATGCGCCGATACCTGCACCCAATGCAGCACCGCCACCGCCACCGATGAGAGCACCTTTACCAGTATTGTTCATTGTTGCGCAGCTTGAAGAGAGCATAAGCACAGCTGCCATGAGGAGGGAACCTGTGATTTTAATAAGTTTCATAAGTTTGTAAGTATTTATTTGGTTAGTATAATTGGCTATGTCTATATTGCAAAATTAGTGAAAAAATATAATATAGCACAATAATTGCGCAATTTTGATAAAGTAATAATTAAGCAAGGAAATAATCGGTGTTTTATTGAAAATTTTATGTAAGTTTGCAGTCAGAAAATAGAAATGAGCCATGAGATTTGTCTCGGAAAACTTAAGAGGGGAGTCCCCAAAACTGGTCTATCATCTCGCTGCGCTATTGATAGTGTTGGCGTGGGGTGTGTCTTTTGTGTCTACAAAAGTGTTGCTTGACAATGGACTGCGCCCGGCCGAGATTTACATATATCGTTTTTTGTTGGCCTATCTGCTCGTGTTGTGTGTGTGCCACAAACGCCTGTTCTCAAACTCGTTGCGCGATGAGTTGCTGTTTGCCACTTGCGGCTTGTGTGGCGGTTCAATATATTTTATTGCCGAAAATACTGCTCTTGAATACACGCTTGTATCAAATGTGTCGCTAATTACAGCCATATCACCATTGCTGACAACATTCCTCATCGGTATGATATACAAGAGCGAGCGTCCGAGCAAAGGCATTTATATCGGCTCGATTGTAGCGCTGATGGGGGTGGCGTGCGTGATATTTAACAGTAGTTTTGTCGTGAAAATGAACCCTATTGGTGATTTGCTCTCGTTTGCGGCAGCATTGAGCTGGGCTGTTTATAGCCTTGTGTTGCGCAAGCTAAATGCCTTGTATAGCATTATGTTTATTTCGCGCAAGACATTCTTCTATGGTGTTCTCACAGCATTGCCCTATATGCTCACCGAGCCACAAATCACGTCGCCCGCTGTGTTGCTGCAAGCCTCTGTGTGGCCCCACATGCTGTTTTTGGGCGTGTTTGCCTCAATGATTGCCTATGTAATCTGGGCGCAATCGGTTAAGCATTTGGGCGCAATCACTGCGTCAAACTACATTTATCTGCAACCCATTGTTACACTCATTGCCTCGGTGATAATTTTGAGCGAAACCATCACCATTGTCGGCTATTTGGGTTGTGCGCTTATCCTCGGCGGACTTTGGCTCGGCGACTATCTCACCCGCAAAAAATCCTGACTATTATCAGTTGATTGGTATAACGAAACGTTTATCTTCTTCAAATGACCATTGAACTTGATAGGCTGCTCCTGAAACCTGGTCAAGAAGAATGTAATTCCATCGGTTTTGAGTTTCGGTTAATTCAAATCGCCCGGGTGTTAGTATCTCGCCTGGTGCGATGAGAGGAATGTCGTTTAAAGTGTACTCAAAACGTTTGTCTTCTTCATTGACCGTAAATTGCACAATCGAGATTTGTCCCGTGCTTGTGTTTAATTTGAGAAAGTTCCACATGTTTTGTGTCGGATATAACTTATAAGTGGGAACTTCGACACATTCCTGCTTGGGCTCAATTTCATCATATTGCTCAACTTGTTGTGTGCATGAGCATGAAATAAATGCCAAGCCAAGTGCGAGAAATAAATGTTTGCGTATCATATTACCCTTCATTTTTATTACGGTTGATTTCATCTAAAATATCTTGCCTTATCTTTTCCTTGCTATCTCCTAAAATTAAAAGTAAGATAGCACCCCATAATGGAGATAAAATCCAAAATAATATTGTCCAACCAACCGGGTTGCGTCCCCGCTTTTTAGCCATATTACGAGGGAGCAGTATAAGCAACCAAACATAAAAAGCAATTGCTGCGACAAAGAGGATTATGTTAAAAATAGCACTGAAAAAAGTTCCCATATTTAGAGGGTTTTATGATGGATTATATAAATAGTTGCGCTCTTACCTTTTTGCATTGACGGTTACAGAGTCGATGGGGTTGCCGTTGCGGTCGTGGAGTGTAAGTGTGAGAGTGTTGTCGGTAGCTTGCATAAGTAGTGCGCCGATAGTTTTTGTGCCTTCGCTCCAACGGTGTTGAATAATGTTGAGGTTATCGGTCCATTTTTGCAATTCTTGACCTCGCTCGTTGTCCGATGATGGGGTTTGTAAATATACTGTGCCGTGAGTGCCGTCGGTCTCGATGCCATCATATAGCGCATTTGTGCGGGCATAAACGTGGTTGTTGGCTGCTATGGCAAGGTCTACGCCACATTCGTCAAAAAGTTTGTGCCATCTGTCGTATTGAGATGTTTTGCCTGTTGTGCCATAAAACCACTGATAGTGTTCCATTACTACGATAAATCGTGCAGGATTGTTTGCGATGACCTCTCTCACCCATTTTTGAGCTTTATCTAAACCTGTGCTGCTTGTCATGCTTTCATTGTTGAGCATTATGAACAAGGTGTTTCCGTAAGTGAAATGATAGCAAACTCCCATTTCGCCTTCATATCCGTTGAGCGGGTTGTTGTTGGTGTTGGCAAAGAATTGGTTGGTTTGCAAGGCATATCCACGGCTCATATTATCGTGGTTGCCGTTCACTCCTGCCCAGACATATTTTTTGAAAGGAGAGTTTTCATAGAGAGATTTCCAAAACGAGTAACTGCCACCCCAAGCGATGATATCGCCGACATGCAATATGATGTCAAACTCGTCGGTGCTCACATCTTCAAGTTTGGTGAGCATATTCATTGCTGCGCGTGTGCGAGCTGGTAGCGGTGCATAGGCGTGAAAGTCTGAAATGATTGCCGCTGTCCAGTTGTTATCGGTCGGGGCTGTTTTGAAATTGCGTACTGTGGCATCGTTGTCAATGCGATACATATAACGGGTGTCGGGCGCAAGAGCCTTGATTTCGACGGTGTTGCGCATAAATCGGGCTTCTTCATATATGTCAGCTCCGTTTGCTGATTTTGAATAGATGCTGTCAAATACCGTGCATAGTTCTTGTGATGCGGTAACGGTTTTGGCATTAGCCCAAGAAGTGTCGTCGGTTGTGGTGTAGCAACAGATGCTTTGAGGCGAATTTTCGGCGGTGTGCCAATTCAGCCTGATTGTTGTTGAGGCATCTTGACCGGGGTTGGCTATAACGGTATATGCATTGTTTTGGGCCGTGGTTGTTATGGCCAAAACAATCGTTGCAAAAAGAGTCAAAAAGATGTGTTTCATGGTTGTGATTTTGTTTATAGTCGCAAATTTACAAATTATGTGGCAAAAAACAAACCCCACTCTTTGCAGAGCGGGGTTTGCAGTTATTTATTACGAGTTAGATGCTTATTTGCTGAGGGCGCAAGATTTGCATTTTTCGGCGATTTCTACAAAGAAATCGTTGCCTTTGTCATCAACGAGAATGAATGCGGGGAAATCTTCAACTTCGATTTTCCAGATTGCTTCCATGCCGAGTTCGGGATACTCAACACATTCGATTTTCTTGATGCTGTTGTAAGCGAGGATTGCAGCGGGGCCACCGATACTACCGAGGTAGAAGCCGCCATGTTTGTGGCAAGCGTCAGTAACTTGTTTGCTGCGGTTACCTTTGGCAATCATTACCATCGAACCACCTGCTGCTTGGAATTGGTCAACATAAGAGTCCATGCGGCCTGCAGTTGTGGGACCGAATGATCCAGAGGGAAGACCTGCGGGAGTTTTGGCAGGACCAGCATAGTAAATGGGGTGGTCTTTGAGGTATCGAGGCATTTCTTCGCCGCGGTCGAGGCGTTCTTTGATTTTAGCGTGAGCGATGTCGCGACCAACGATGATTGTGCCTTTTAAAGAGAGGCGAGTTGATACGGGATATTTGCTGAGTTCAGCAAGAATTTCGCTCATGGGACGATTGAGGTCGATGTTTACAACTTCGCCTTCGCCAGCTTTGCGATATTCTTCGGGAATGAGTTCGCCGGGGTTGCTGTCGAGTTTTTCAATCCACAAACCGTCTTTGTTGATTTTTGCTTTAACATTGCGGTCGGCCGAGCAAGATACACCGAGACCTACGGGGCATGATGCGCCGTGGCGGGGAAGACGGATTACGCGAATGTCGTGAGCAAAGTATTTACCGCCAAATTGAGCGCCGAGGCCGATTTTGCGAGTTTCTTCGAGAAGTTGTTGTTCGAGTTCGATGTCGCGGAAAGCGTGACCGAGTTCGTTGCCTTCAGTGGGAAGGTTGTCGTAGTATTTAACCGATGCTTTTTTAACAGTAGCAAGGTTCATTTCGGCTGATGTACCGCCGATAACAAATGCGATGTGGTAGGGAGGACAAGCTGCAGTGCCCAAAGATTTCATTTTTTCAACCAAGAAAGGAATGAGTGTTTTGGGGTTGATGAGCGCTTTTGTTTCTTGGTAGAGATATGTTTTGTTGGCCGAGCCACCACCTTTGGCTACGAAGAGGAATTTGTATTCGTTTCCTTCGGTAGCGTGGAGGTCGATTTGTGCAGGAAGGTTGCAACCGGTGTTCACTTCGTCATACATGTTGAGAGGTGCGTTTTGAGAGTAACGCAAGTTCTCTTCGGTGTATGTTTGGTAAACGCCTTTAGAGAGGTGCTCTTCGTCGTTGCAGCCAGTGAATACATTTTGTCCTTTGTTACCGTGAATGATAGCAGTACCTGTGTCTTGGCAGAAGGGGAGCTGACCTTTAGCAGCAACTTCGGCATTGCGCAACATTGTCAATGCAACGAATTTGTCGTTTTCGCTTGCTTCGGGGTCGTTGAGGATTTTAGCAACGAGTTCGTTGTGTTCACGACGAAGCATGAATGCATTGTCGCGTGTTGCCTGGCGAGCCAATACTGTGAGAGCTTCGGGGTCAACAACGAGCATCTCGTGACCGTTCCAGTTTTCTACTTTTACATAGTCGCTGGTCAAGTGGTAATACTCGGTAGTGTCTTTTGACATCGGGAACATTTCCTGATATTGGAATGGTTTGTTTGCCATAATACGATATGTTTATAAATGAGTTTATTATTTATATCTTTCGGGAAGAACGCTTTTAATCGCTTCTTGAGATTGTTCCATAAGTTGAGCCATGTCGTGACCTTCGGCGGGAGCAACGATGGGCTTGTGAATGGTGAGAGTGATGTGGCCCCAACGAGGAATTTTGGCATCTTTGGGCATGATTTCGTAAGCACCAGAGATTGTGATGGGGACAACAGGCATGTTGAGTTCAACGGCCAATTGGAATGCGCCACGTTTGAACGATTTGATTTTGCCGTTTTTAGAGCGAGTACCCTCGGGGAACACTACAACTGAGATTCCGCCTTGCAAGTGATCGTGAGCTTCTTGCATGGTTTGTTTCACGGCTGCGGGCGATGAGTTGTCAACGAATACTTGACCGGCGCGGCGGCATGCATAGCCGACAAAGGGTATCTTTTCAAGGCTTTTTTTCATCATCCACTTGAAGTTGTGCCCCAAGAAACCATATATTGAGAAGATGTCGTAGGCTCCTTGGTGGTTGGCGACAAACACATACGAGGTGTCTTTGTCGATGTTTTCGCGACCGTTAACTGTCACTTTTACAAGCGTACACCAACACATTACCATGCCCCATGCCTTGGCTATGTAGTAGCTTGTAACTGTAGCTTTGCCAAATGAACACACGATAATAGTGAATAATGCGGTGAGAAATGTTGCCACTAATGCAATGGGCAACATGATAAATAATTGGTAGATGCGATATAAAACGATCATAAATATGTTGTTTTTAATTTTTCTTGCGTCGGCGAATTGACAGGTCGGGGCTTTGGAACAACTGTTCCATTTCGGCCGGAATTATGAATATGTCTTCAGGCGATTTGGGGCGAAGTGCCTCATACCATTTGAACTGTTGCAAATAATAGGTGTTGCGTTTCGCGAGGTAAATGGGTGTGAGGTTGCCTGTAGGCTCGGGCCACACACTGAGTCGCTTGATGTTGTTGCCGTCAAAGTCGGCTGCGAGGAAACTGCCCGCGATGTTGCCTAATTTGTTATAGGTCGAGTCATTTTCCATGGGCAAATATATGGCTTGCACATTTCCGCTGACATCGAGATGTGTGAGATGTCCGTTGTCAAAATATGCTATCATTTCTTTGCCAGTCATTTGGTTATAAAACTCTTCGTCAATATGCTCGGCAGCAAAGCCGAAATCGGGCAATTTGGCCCAATCGACAGTAGAGTCGTTGAGATGTACATCAATCTCGTTTCCGAAAATCTGACGCTTGCCACTCCACACTATGGGGTGGTGGTAGAGGCGCATAATGGTGTCGCGTTGTGTGAAACTCATTGAATCGCAAAGGCCTTGCATGTCGGAGCGGTAGAAACGCACGCGGGGGTGTGCAATCATTACGCGGGTTGTGTCGGGCGCCATGTAGGTGCGGATTGACAGGCCGTGGAGATAGAGCGTGTCTTGTTGGGAATATTCTTTGGCGCAGGCTCTTCCCACAACATAAGCGCTGTCGGTCAGCTGGTTATAAAATCCGTAATTGCCTTGTACTGAGGTTTGGTTAACTGAGTCGGTAAGAATCATGTTGCCAAATGCTTCGCCAATGCCGGCGTTGCGGTCATAGTGAATGGTGTCGCCAACGAGTGTGTTGCCGTCTTTGGTGACGATAACCGAACGCTCATATAGGTCAGAGATGTTTGTGTTGGTGTTGTAGGTTCCGCTCCAGGCATGAATAACACCGTCTTTGCTGTAAATATCGGTATAGCTGACTAATTGGGCAATATGGGTGTAGGTGTTATAAGACAAGGTATCGGTGTACATGTCGAGCGTATCGTTTTCAGATGTGCTGTTGAGATGAACATCAAGGTAGAAGTTGGCGTCTTTTGACGATGGACTGTATTCACCTTGTAGTGATGACAATCGGTTTTGCTTGTCGGTGAGCACGCCGCCCACTTCATAGTAGCCGAGGTCGATGCCGAGGTCATAGTTAAACACATCGGTTTCAAGCATCACATCTTTGTTGATGAGTTTCACTTTTTTGCCGGGGTCGGCATAGAGAACAGCCAATTCGGCCTGTCCGTCATAGTCAAGCTCGTCGGCATACACAAAGAGGGTGTCGCCTTGTTCCATTTTGACATTGCCAAATGCGTTTAACGAGTTGTTTTGGTCATAGAAATGGGCGCTATCGCAGTACATAAACATGTCACCCTTGCGAAATTGCACATTGCCTATGAGCAATTGGTATTGCTGGCCTTCTTTCATTGAAAGCTGCTCGGCAAATTCAAGGAACACACGGTTTTGCTGATAGCGGTCAGACTCAGGGATAGAAGGCTTGACGCGGTTGCCTGAATTTTGGGCAAAAACAGTGGGTATAAATAAAACGGCAAGACACAGAATGATAAGGCTCATTCTGTGTTTGCGTTGTTTGTCGTATCTGTTATTGCGTTTCGGCATTTATTATTCGGCCTTTTTAGCTTTAGTCCAACCTTTATGTTCAAATTCGCAGTTGCTCCAACTGTCTTCGATGCGAATGTAGGTGTCTTTGATCTTTTTATCGAGCCATTCTTTGATGATTTCTTCTTTTCGTGCATTTTCATACATGCCTTTAATCATTTGGAAGTCATCAGAAAGGTTGGCTTTATGAGCGTCAATGCGGTTGGTCAGTTTTACGATAGCCACAATGTCGCGGTTGCTTTTGCTGCTTTTCATGATGAAGGGCTGTGATATTTCGCCGACCTTCATTGTGTTGACCACCTTAGCCACTTCTTGTGGGAGTTGCGACATTTCAAAGCGGGTTGAGTTGGTGTTTTGGTTTACCATTACGCCTTTGCTGTAGCGAGTGTCTTTGTCTTGCGACACATAAGGCACAAGTTCCTCAAATGTCACTTTGCCGTCAAGAATGTCGGTGCGAATTGTGTCAAGACGGTTAATTGCTATTTCAAGGTCTTTGTCCGACACTTTGGGGCGAAGAAGAATGTGGCGGGTGTTGATGCGGTCGCCGCGCTTTTCAATGAGCTGAATGATGTGGTAGCCATATTCGGTTTCAACGATTTTTGACACTTTCTTTGTGTCGTTTAGGTTGAATGCTACTGCAGCATATTCGGGAACAAGAGCCGAGCGGCCACGGAAACCGATTTCGCCGCCATACATGCTGCTACCGTCTTCAGAATAGAGAATGGCGAGTGTTGAGAAATCGCTTTCGCCGCTGTTGATGCGTTCAGAGTATTCGCGCAAACGTGCTTTAACTTCGTCGATTTCTTCGCGAGGAATGACAGGGTTGATAGTCATGATTTGCACTTCAACCTGCAAGGGCACGTAAGGTACACTGTCTTGGTCGAGGTTGCTGAAGTATTTGCGAACGTCTGACGGAGTGGTTTTGAGGTCTTTTGTGAGAGAGTTTTGCACCATTCTGATCTTTTGCATGTTGCGAATGCTTTCGGTCATGTCGTCTTTCAACTGCGGAATGGTTTTGTTGAAATATTGCTCTACTTTCTCTTTTGATCCGAGATTGGTGATGTAGTAGTTGATGCGGGCGTCAACTTCTTGTGCCACCATGCCTTCTTGAACCTCAACGGTGTCGAGTTCGGCTTGGTGTAAATAGAGCTTTTCAACAGCCAGACGCTCGGGGATTACGCAATAGGGGTCGCCATTGATGGGTGTACGCTCATATTGCATCTGTTGATACATTTCTTCAATTTCAGATTTCCAAATAGGTTGGTCGCCAATAACCCAAGCAACTTCTTCGGCGATGTTGTTTTGAGCTGTGATGAATGATGCGCAAGCGACGCATGTTAAGCAGAAAGCAAGTATTTTTGATTTCACGATTTTGTCAATTATGGTTTGTGTTACAAAGTTACATTATTCTTGGGAATTAATCACGATTCCATGTCACATAAAATCGTAATATCGCCGTCTTTAATGCCCTTTTCATATAAATCTTGGCGCAACATGCGGTCATATTCCAAGCGGCGGCGATTGATGATGGTTTCGCGAATGTGTTGCGATGCGATTTCGAGTGGCATTACAGAGCCTGAAGGCAGATAGTCGGAGATGTTAAGCAGATATGTAAATCCGCCGATAGATGTTTCGAGGTTTTTGTTTGTTTTGAGAAAAGAATCGTGGTTGCGTCCAAAATCATAAGGGATTTTTGACTCGATTTGTTCCCAGTCAACCCAACGGTCACGGAAGTAGTCATAGTGAATGGCTTCAGATAATCCGAACTTCTCAATGTTGTCGATGTCTTCGGGTTTATCAGAGCGATACCATTTCTTGAGCTTGTCGAGGTTGGCGGCATGGTCGGCCACTTTGATGTAGATGCCTTTGATGTATGGGGCAGTGGTTTTGAATTCGTCTTTGTGGGTTTCGTAGTAAGCCGCGATTGAGTCGGCCGACAGTTCTTTGTCGGCGCGAGTTTCATACATTTGCTGTCGATATTCCCACATGATCAGCTGGTTGCGATAGTCTTCAACCATTCGGTCTATGCGCGACAGGTCACTGATGTTTTTGGCCGCTATTTCGCCCAATGTCTTGCTGTCAATCCACGAGCGTATATATGCGCGTGCAAACTTTGTGCTGTCTGACTGGCTGAGGCCATAGGGCATACTTTGGTTTAATTCGTTTTTGGTTAAATATTCCTTGCCCACTTTAACCAATATATCCTCATCTGAAACGCGCTCGTCGTTGCTACAAGAGGCAAATAACGATAGCGTTGTCAGTATGAGGATATATCGAGAAATGATTTTCATTTTATTGTCATTTTAATTCACCCCAAAATTAATAAAAAATGAGGGAAAAGCGACAATTGCTCAAAGAAAATCAAGACTGATTAAAATCATTTTACTTTCTTAAGCACCTTTTTGTTAATCTTCACGCGGTATTTGTCGTGCAAAGACTTAACCCATTCTTTTTCCAAGGCATTTTGATAGTCAGATGTCACAGGACCGCGCACATCAGCAGCTTCTTCGGGGCAATCGATGGTTTTGCCGTTATAAGTGGTGAATGCAACCCATTTGCCTTTGGGGGCAGGTTTGTCGCCACCAAAAGCGATGTGGTCAATAATTGCGTTTTCACCTTTGGCTGCAATTACTCGTTCGACTTTGACATCGCGACCAAATTGTTGGCGAACAGCTTTAGCAATGGCTTCGTTAGCCATGGGGTTGGCTGCAAGGTATTTGTCAATTTCGGCACATACCGAGTCACTTGTTGCAAAGATAACTACGCCTTTATATTTGGGAGCTTCCCAAGTGTAGTTTGCTTTGTTGGCTTGGAAATAAGCTTCGAGGCCTTCTTTGTCTTTGGCTGCTTTGTCCCAAACGTTGCGGTTGCTTATTTCAAACAACAACATGCCGTCACGATATTCGTTGAGAAGATTGCGGAACTCGGGATATTTTTTGTCGAGTTGCTCTGTTTCGTAGTTCAGTGTTTCAGTGTCCAACATGCCTGAGAGGTTAGAGTAAACAAATGTGTAACCATGCTCGGGATTGAGGTTGACTGTTACAGGCATGTTTTGCAATGCGCGAGAGAAAGGAATGGTCTTTTTGCCGATTTTGATAACGGGCAAGTTGCTGTTGGCATATGCTGCGATGAAAGTAGAGTCATAGCCGCCGTTCTGTTCAATCGCTTTGCGAATTTCGTCCATTGACGATTTTACGATTTGAGATTTGTGTTCGCTTTTGAGAAGCGTGAGTTTTTTGCGTTCTCCCATTGTGTTGCGTTCGTCGTTCTCTATAGCGTTGACGATATCCTGCTTGGCTTCTTCAAAAGAGGGGATGCCTTTGCTGTCAAGTTTTTTGATAATGTGGAAACCGTAGTTTGTTTGAATGGGCTGGCTGATTTCTCCTACAGCAAGAGCAAATGATGCTTGCTCAAAGGGTTTAACCATTTCGCCAGTGCCAAACCAACGGAGTTTGCCGCCATCGCGAGCTGAACCTGGGTCTTCGCTTTCGACTTTTGCGATTTCGCTAAAGTCGGCACCGTTGACAACGAGGTTGTAGATTGAGTCGATGCGCTCTTTTTGTTTGAGTGCTTCTTCGGAGCTTTTGCCGTGAGTGAGTTTCAAAATGTGCTGAACGAGAACCTTTCCTTGGTTGGGACGGCGGTCATGCACTTTCACGATGTGGTAACCGAAGGGCGATTGGATAACAGGCGAGATTTCGCCGACAGCAGTATTATAAGCGGCATCTTCCCACGCATAGGGGAATCGTCCAGCGCAAATAAAGCCCATGCGACCATGGTTTTGCACAGCCGAGCGGTCGATAGAGTGTTTCACAGCTGCTTCTTCAAAGCTTGCGCCGTTGATGATAGCTGTGCGAATGCTGTCGAGAGTAGCAACGGTTTTGGTGTCCATGTCGTGGTCGCCAGTGTATGTCATCATAATGTGGCTCACGTCAACATCATCGGCCATGTGGCTGTATGCAACATTGATGAGGCTGTCGCGAACAGCGTTGTCGGTGAGGTAGGGGCGAGCCAACTCGTTGCGGTAGCCTTTGAACTCGCGAATAAATGACATTGTGGTGTCAATGCCGGCAGCTTCGGCGTCGGCAACTTTGAGCTTGTATGTCACAAACATGTCAACATACTCGTCGAGCGATTGCTGTTGAATCTGTTGGCTGTTGTTTTTGTTATACAGATATTGAAATTCGCTGAGGCGCACATCTTTGCCGTTGATTTTCATGAGCACCGGGTCGTTGCTTTTGGCCGATGCTGAGAGCAATGTTGCGGTCAACAAGGCCGCCGACAGGATAAGTTTTTTCATTGTAGTTTGCTTATTTAAGACGATTTAAATCAGTAATAATAAAAAAGTATAGAGATATAACGCAAACACATTGTGTTTTATTATATCTCTAATACAATTTTAGTTATGTTTTAGTCAGTATTGCTTCTTACTGGTGCGATGCGCTATAGTTGGGAGCTTCGCTTGTGATAGCCACATCGTGGGGGTGGCTTTCGGCAACACCGGCATTTGTGATGCGAGTGAACTTGGCAGTGTGGAGTTTTTCGATGTTTTCGGCACCGCAGTAACCCATACCTGCACGGAGACCGCCGAGCATCTGATAAACAACTTCATAGAGCAAGCCTTTGTAGGGAACGCGAGCAGCGATACCTTCGGGAACGAGTTTCTTGGTGTCGGCTTCGCCAGCTTGGAAGTAGCGGTCTTTTGAACCTTTTTCCATTGCTTCGAGTGAACCCATGCCGCGATAAGCTTTGTATTTACGGCCGTTGTAGATGATTGTGTCACCGGGAGACTCTTCAACACCAGCGAGCATACCGCCGAGCATTACAGAGTAAGCACCTGCTGCGAGGGCTTTAACGATGTCGCCTGAGTAACGGATACCGCCGTCAGCGATCAAGGGAACACCTGTGCCTTCGAGGGCTTTTGCTACATCATATACAGCGCTCAATTGGGGAACACCTACACCTGCAATTACGCGAGTAGTACAGATAGAACCGGGACCGATACCCACTTTAACGCCGTCAGCGCCATTTTCAACGAGATATTTTGCAGCTTCGCCAGTAGCGATGTTACCAACAACAACGTCGATGTGGGGATATTTTTCTTTAACGGCACGAAGAACACCAACCACGCCTTTTGTGTGACCGTGAGCTGTGTCGATAACGATTGCATCAACACCGGCTTCAACGAGTGCGTCAACGCGGTCCATGCTGTCGCCTGTAACGCCAACACCAGCTGCTACGCGAAGGCGGCCGAGGCTGTCTTTGCAAGCAAAGGGTTTGTCTTTAGCTTTGGTGATGTCTTTGTATGTAACGAGACCGATGAGGTGACCGTCGTTGTCAATAACGGGGAGTTTTTCGATTTTGTGTTCTTGCAGAATTTGTGCGGCTTCTTCAAGATTTGTAGATTGGTTAGTTGTGACGAGGTTTTCAGAAGTCATCACTTCGTCGATGAGACGAGTGTGGTCAAGTTCAAAACGCAAGTCGCGGTTTGTAACAATGCCGAGCAACTTGTTGTTGTCGTCAACAACGGGAATACCGCCAATGTGATATTCGGCCATCATGTTGAGGGCGTCTTTCACAGTGCTGCCTTTCTTGATGGTCACGGGGTCGTAAATCATACCGTTTTCGGCGCGTTTCACAGCGTGAACCTGGCGAGCTTGTTCGGCGATAGACATATTCTTGTGGATAACACCGATACCACCTTCGCGAGCGATGGCGATAGCGAGTTGTGCTTCAGTAACGGTATCCATAGCTGCCGATACGATTGGCACATTCAAAGTGATGTTACGAGAGAATTTTGTAGTGAGATCTACACATCGGGGAAGAACTTCCGAGTAAGCCGGAATCAAGAGGACATCGTCAAAAGTGAGTCCGTCCATTTTTACTCTATCTGCAATAAATGACATAAAAATGATGCTTTAGATTTTATTGCATGCAAAGGTACAAACTTTTTTGTGTAAATAACCAAATGTAACCTTATTTTTTGCGTGCAAGTTTGTCTTTTTTATGCGTTTTTGCACAATTTATGCTGTTGATGGGTGAAAAGAGGTTGCCGATGGCTGTCGTTTGGGCGTTTGTGACAATAAAAAAGCCCCATATAAAGGGGCTGTATGATGGAGAGATAAAGGGTTATTCATCAAGCGATTCATCAAGCGAATCGTCGAGTGATTCATAGTAGGTGTCGATGAGGTCTTGGAATGGGGTAGCATAATTAATCATTATGCAGTCGATTTCGTCGTCTTCTTCGGCAAGGTCCTCACTCTCGTTTTGGGCCTCGTCCAATATCATTTGGTGTATTTCGGGGAATTTTGAGTTGAGTATCGACTCGATTAAATCGGATTCGTCACACCAATCGGCATCAGGCGCGTTGAGGGCCTTGGTGATTTCGTCGATTATTAACTGGTGGGCCTCGTCGGTGATGTTTACGGCAAAAGATATTTCACCTCCGTCACCGCCACAGCAACACACGGTTGCGTCAAATTGGAGAGTTGTCATAATCGTAAGTTATTAGTGTTGGTTAGAATGTTTTTGGTCTTCTACTTTTTCGCAAATATTCATGATTGAGATGATAGCTGCAGT